>NZ_AUCT01000025.1 GCF_000429905.1 Desulfatibacillum aliphaticivorans DSM 15576
ATGAGCTTGACTTTGGCGCCTTTGTCCATTTCAGCGTCACGCGCCTTAGACAAGCTCCAGCAGATCAAGGCGGGACAGGCAAAACTCCATGGGATGGCGGTTCCCGTGCTGACCCGCGTGGAGGAGGAGCACAGGGCGATTTACACTCAGTTGGAAATATCCTTTCCTAAAATCAAGAGCTTATAAGGTTTGTAGTACGAAAAACCCTATTGGTGTTTTTATAACACACTGAAAATGCTCCATATCCGTTTTTGGCGGTGTTAAAGTTCGGGGGATCGAAGTTGGACTGAATAGACTGGCAAAATAATAAAAGGCGGGAAGACGGCGTCCCTCGGCCAAGGTAGCCGCCGTCCTCCCTCGGACGACGGAAGTTCCACCGTTCCTGACAGAATTTACGCATAATTGCCGGTTCCCGTCAAGGTCCGGAATGTTGGAGCCTCCGCGTCCTGTCAATTCTTATCGGAGGAGTAATATACAGGAGGCGGTATAATGAAGAAGAAGTTTGGTTTATTGGCAGGATTGATCTGCCTGGGGCTTTTATGCGCCCCGGTTTACGCCGAGGAGGAAAAGGCGGCCAAAGAAATGGACCAAATGGTGGTAACGGCCACCAAGACGGAAACGCCCTTGCGGGAAGTTGCGGCGTCCGTGGATGTTCTGGACAGAGAGGAGCTTGAACTGCGCTCCCAGCCTAATGGAGACTTTATCGACCTGCTCAGAAACATTCCTGGCATGACCGTGGCTCGGGCTTATGCGCCCTTCCCGGCCACCGTGCGTATGCGCGGCGGCGTGGGCCAGACCGTGATTTTGGTCAATGGCCTGCCCGTGGATTTTAAGATGAGCCAGTCCATCCCCAATGAAATCATTGACCGGGTGGAAATCGTCAGAGGGCCTACCTCGGCGATCTATGGCGCGAACGCAACCGGCGGCGTCATCAACATTATCACCAAGACGGGAAGCGAGAACCTGCGCGCTGAAATTCGCGGCGGCGGCGGAACTTCGGGCACGTACCGGACCAGCGTCATGACCGAAGGCAAGGAAGACAACGTGGGCTTTGCCTTTGCCGGACATTACGGCGGATCGGCCGGCGAAAACGTGGTCAAGAATAATAATAACCCTACCATCCACATGATCAACAAATGCAAGTACAACAAATCCGGCGCCGCGGCTTCCGGCCAGTACGATTTCGGCAGGGCGTCCTCCGTCTCTTTGTTTTACAACTACTGGTGGGGGGACTACATGCGCGGCCGCGTGTATTACGGCGGCGAGTGGGAGCGGAACTTCGCCAATGTGAAATTCAACCAGGGCTTCAACGACATGTTCGACATGCAGGTGAACCTGGCCTATCACGTGGACGATTTGCTGCATACCTATGATAAAGGCGGCACAAACTATTACACGCCTCATCAACGGCGCTACACGGACTATGAAGCCATTCCCATAGACGTCCAGTTTAACGGGCATTTTTTTGAAGGCAAAAACACCCTTGCTGTTGGGTATTTTCATAATGATACAAGCGAGGAGCAGGACTATCGGGATTGGAACACCAACCAGGAGCTGAACCTGATCCGTTACTCCACGGAAACCTGGGCCGTTTATGCTCAGGACACCTGGAAAATATTGGACAACCTGATCCTTTCCACGGGCATCCGTTACGACGATTGGAAAAACTACGATAACTACTTCGGCAACTACGTTAACAAAACCCCGGAGGAAAGAACGGAAGACAACTGGAGCCCCAGAGTCGGCCTGCGCTACAACTTCAACACAGCCACCTCCGTCTGGGCCAATTACGGGCAAGGCTTTAACACGCCTACGGCCACCCAGCTTTACGACGACCGCACAGCCGGCGGCAACCAGCGCATCCCCAACCCGAACCTTCAGCCGGAAAAAACCCATTCCTACGAACTGGGTGCGGACCATTGGTTCGGCAATATAGCCAATGTCAAGCTGGTGGGCTTTCACACCTATACGGAAGACACGATTCTTTCCAGCTTCACTTCCGCCAACACGGTAACCAATGAAAACATAGGTAAAACCGAGTCCACGGGACTTGAACTAAACCTGGACTTTTTCATCACGCCCGAATGGAGCACCGGCGGCAACTATACTTATAATACCGCGGAAGTGGACGAAAATCCGGTGGATCGCACGCTGGAAGGCAAAATCCTGGTATACGCCCCCGAACATCAGTTCAACTGGGACGTGACTTACAAAAAGCCCGAAGACATCACGGCTTGCCTGTCCGTTCGGTACAAAGGCGACCAGCAGGTCAATGCCACCAACACCAAGTACAACGCCGTTGACGAGCAGCTTTACATGAACAGCGCCTGGGTGGTGGATTTCAAGGCCACCAAGACGATCCTCAAGGACAAGTGGATCCTGGATAAAGCGGATTTCTCTTTCTACATTGATAATATCTTTAATGAGAAATACCGCACCATGATCTATTACGAAGATCCGGGCACAACCGTGTACAGCGAAATCGCTTTGTATTTTGACTAAACCCAAGGTCTGTTTATAAAAAAGGCATTCAAGCCTATAACGATATTCATCGGCCTTCTCCTGGTTTTGGCCTGCCTGTTTACGGCCTGCCAAAACCAGGAGAAGGCCTCCGAGGCCGGGGAGTTGGTTTTTCGCATTGGTTCCCCCATGACAGTCCGAAGAGTCAACTCCCTGGCCGATTACGGGTACAGCACGCTTGCCATGCTCATGACCCACGACACCCTGGTGCGCTTTGACGAAAACCTGCGCCCCATCCCTCAACTGGCCAGCAAATGGCGATCCAACGAAAACGCCACGGAGTGGGTCTTCACCATTACGGACAAAGCCAAATGGCATGACGGCGTTCCCGTAACTCCGGAAGACATTGTTTTTACATTTAATTATTTGGCGGATGCCAAGGTTGCAGGATACTCATGGGTTAAACAATTCATTGATGAAATGGTCATTGACGGGCAGGATGTTATTTTTCGCCTGAACAAGCCCTACAGCCGGTTTTTAAGCCAGGGCGGGTACATCGTCCGCATTCTGCCCAAGCATGTCTGGGAATGGATTTCCGACCCGGAAAGAGCTGAAGACGACAAATTGTCAATAGGTTGCGGGCCGTTTTTATTCCAATCCTTTAACATGCAATCCAATCAGGTGACATTCGTTAAAAATCCCGATTATTATCTGGGCGCGCCTCTTGTAGACAAGGTGGTGTACACCTTTTATAAAAACCAGGACGTCCTGACCATGGCCCTGGCCAATGGAGAAGTGGACGCATTTTACAAATACGCCTCCGGGTATCCGCCGGGAAAAGCTGTGCGCCTGAAAAACCAGGAAGGGATAACGGTTGCCAAAGCTCCTTCCCTGGGAGTTCCGGCGGCTATGGGGTTCAATCCCCACGTAGCCCTGACAGCCGATCTGCGGGTTCGCAAGGCCATTACGTTGGCCATCAATTACAAACGCATCGGCGACAGCGTGGCCGTGGGGGAGGCCCAGGTTCCCGGGCCGGGATTTGTGCCAGCGTCTTTTCCCTGTTTCGCCCACATGCCCGCGTTTCATACGGATATCGACCAAAGCAAGGCACTGCTGGCGGAAGCCGGGCTGATTGACCATGACGGAGACGGCATTCTGGAAACCCCGGAGGGCGAGCCGGTTTGCCTGAAGCTCATCGCCCGGTCCGACCTGTTCGGCGACAAACAGGCGACCAAGCTGCTCATCCATGATCTGGCTCAGGTAGGAATCGCAGTGGAGGTGATGTCGGCGGATCTTTCCACCTGGATGGCCAAAATCAATAAAGATGACTACCACCTGATCCTGTTTCGGGCCACGCCGTGGGGGATGCTCATGGGACCGGGATACGGAACCGGCTATTTTGACTCCCGCACCAAGGGGAGCGGCCGCCTGTCCAGCCTGGATAGTCCGGCTTTTCACGCCTTGTGCGACAAAATCCTGGCCACCACCGACCCGGATAGGTTGAAAGAGTTGTATACGGGCGTCCAGGAGCAATACGCCTCCCAACTGCCGGCCATCGCCCTGTATTGGACCAATAACCTGTACCCCTATTCCGATAAATGGGAAGGCCTGGTGGTTAACCAGATTGAGGGAGGCCTTGCCAATCGCCTGACCTGGAAAAGCCTGCGGAAAAAAGCAGGCGCCGGGGAGGCCGGATCGTGAGGCGGTTTTCCGGGCTTGCGCGCTACGCCGTTGTCTTATTGGTGATTGTGAGCGCGCAGTTTTTCCTGTTTCGGGCCATGCCGGGAGATCCCCTGATACACGTTTTGGGCGAAGAGGGCTATCTTCTGGCATCCATGAATCCCGAAGAAATGGCCCGGCTGCGTGTGGAATACGGCCTGGACAAGCCCCTGCCTCTCCAGTTCGCCTCCTATTTATGGGAGACGGTGCATGGCCGCCTGGGATGGTCCTCCACCTGGAACATGCCGGTTTTTAAAATAATTATGGATCGTCTCCCCTGGACGCTTCTTTTGATGTTTCCATCCATCATGCTGTCTGTTTTCTTTTCCGCCCTCTTGGGAACCTGGGCGGGATGGACAAACGATTCCCTGCCCCAAAAATGGGTTTCCGGGTTTTTCTTGCTCCTTTACTCCTTTCCGGGATATTGCCTGGCGCTGCTCTTGGTGGCCGCGCTTGGATTCGGGTGTGCAATTTTTCCTACAGGAGGCATGGTCCCGTTAGGAAACCCGGGGCAGGGATTTTCGTTGCTGGATGCAGCCAGGCACATGGCCTTACCCGTCCTTTCCCTGGCCTTAAGCGGAACGGCGTACAAATTTTTGGTCATGAAAAGCGCGGTCATGGACATTACGGATCAGGAATACGTTTTGACCGCCGTGGCCAAAGGCTTGTCTCCGTTTCGGGTTGCGGTTTTTCACGTTTTTCCCAACGCCCTGCCCCAATTGATTCATTTGGCGGCCATGAGCCTGGGACATATGGTTTCAGGCGCCCTGCTGATCGAGGTGGTTTTCTCGTGGAACGGCATGGGCGTGTTGATGCACGAGGCGGTCATGACCAGGGATTACCCCTTGCTCATGGGATCGTTTTTGGTGCTGACCTTTTGCGTGATGCTGGCAAACGCCCTGGCCGATCTGCTGCACAAAGCCGTGGACCCCAGGGTAAGGGACGGCGCGTATGGGGCTTGATCAAAAAAAAGCGCGCCTGTTGATGCTGGCTGTTTCGGCTGTGACGCTCCTGGCGATTTTCGCCCCTTCCCTCATCGCGCCCCAAAGCATGAATGAATTGGGCAGCCCCTATCTGCCGCCCGGCCCCGGGCACGTGCTGGGGACCAACGACATTGGGCAGGATCTCCTGTCCGAACTGGTTTTCGGCGCACGGGCTTCGCTGCTGGTGGGCCTGCTTTCCGCGCTGATCGCCACGGCCGCCGGGGCTTTGGCGGGCGCCCTGGCCGGATATTTTCGCGGCAGGACCGACGCTTTGCTCATGGGCCTTACGGACATGTTTCTGGCCATTCCAGGCTTGCCTCTGATTATCATCCTGGCGGCCTTTCTGGGGCCGGGCATGGGCAACATCGTATTTGTCATATCCCTTTTATCCTGGGCGCCCACCGCCCGGATCATCCGCTCTAAAGTCCTAAACCTGCGGGAGCAGGAATTCATCCTGAATGCAAGATGCCTGGGCGCCGGGCATATGTATCTTATATTTCGGCACATTCTCCCCAACACGGGAGACCTCATCCTGGCTAAGGCGATCCTGGCCGCTGCAGCCGGGATGATGGCCGAGGCCGGACTCAGTTTTTTAGGCTTGGGAGACCCGGTCAGCAAGAGCTGGGGCGGGATGATTCACGACGCCTTTTCCTGCGGCGCCCTGACCAATGGAGCGTATTGGTGGTATTTGCCTCCCATTTTTTGCCTGAGCCTGTTTGTGTTGGCCTTTTCCGTGATTTCCAACGCCTTTCTACAGGCCAATCAAAGCCCGGCCATGTCCGCCGGAAATTATTACGGACGCAATCCTTCCAATGCGAAAGAGGCGGCTTGCAACGCCTCCCCTGCCCCGGCGCTGTTGGAGTTTAAAAACCACAGCGTGTCCTTTCCGCAACGGGGAGGCGAAATCGTGCAGGCGATCCAAGGGCTTGACCTGACGGTTCAAGCAAACGAAAAAATTGCGGTCCTGGGGCTTTCGGGCAGCGGTAAAAGCCTGCTCTTGCTCTCCATAATTGGAGTGAGCCTGCCCAAAGGAAATTATTCCGGCCGGGTGCTGGCCTGCGGTGAGGATGTGGTGGGCAAGACTCAGGAAGAGCTATGCCGTTTGCGCCGCAATTTTGCGGCATATACGCCCCAGGGGACCGGCAATGGATTGAACCCCGTCATGAAGATCGAACGGCAAATCATGGAGTGCATTCCGGGAGAAAATGATAAAAACGGTCAAGCGGTTGTGGAGCTACTCGCCATGGCCGGGCTTGACGACCCGGAACGGACCGCCCCCAATTATCCCCATCGCCTTTCCGGCGGGATGAAGGAAAAAGTCCTGGCCGCCATGGCGTTGGCCAGCCCCGCAAAGCTCATCCTGGCTGACGAGCCCACCAAGGCCTTGGACCCGGATTCGTGCAAGGCGGTCACCAAGGCCTTTGCATCCTTGAAAGACCGGGCCATGATCGCCGTAACCCACGATCTGGACTTCGCCCGAACCATAGCCACCCGGGTGTTGGTTTTGCACCAGGGCCGCATTGTGGAAGACGCGCCTGCATCGCAATTTTTCGAAAATGCGCTGCATCCTTTTTCCCTGGCTTTGCTCCGGGCTGTGGCCATGGAGGGTTGGAAGCCGGAGGGGGTTGACAAAGCGTCCGGCATGGAAGCCCAAATGCAAGAGGCTTGTTCATTTATCCGGGAATGCCCTTTTGCCTGGGAAAAATGCCGTAACCGCCCTCCCCTGTTTTTCCAGGGCGATCAAAAAATCAGGTGTTGGCGCTATGCTGCTTAAATCAAGGGACATTAAAAAGACGTATCCGGTTCCGGGAAAAGCCCGCAAAAAAGTGGTGCAGGCCCTGGGCGATCTGGAAATCCAACAAGGCGCCCGCATCGGCCTTATGGGCGTCAGCGGCGTGGGCAAGACCACCCTGGGGCTGATTCTGGCGGGATTGGTCCGGCCTGACTCCGGCCGGGTGCTGTTTCACGAAAAGCCTATACACAGGCTGAGAGGCGCCCAGTGGAAGAATATGCGGAAATGCATCCAGATGGTTTTTCAGCATCCTGAGTCGGCCTTTGACCCGCGCTGGAAAATGCGGAAAAGTCTGGAAGAGCCTTATAGAATCCACGGCTTGCCCATTGAAAAAGGCGGTCTGGAATCCGTATTGGAGGAAATGGGGCTTCCCAAGGGCGTTCTGGACCGCTACCCCTCCCAGCTTTCGGGCGGGGAGCTCCAACGGGCCGCCCTGGCCCGGGCCTTATGCCTTAAGCCGGATTTGGCGGTTTTGGACGAGCCCACCAGCATGCTGGACCCCCTCACCCAATCAAGAATCCTGGCCGTGATTCAAAAAAGCCTGAAAAGGCGCAACACAGCCTGCCTGTTCATCACCCACAACCTGCATGTGGCCAAGGCGGTCTGCTCCCAATGCTATGTTTTGGAAGAGGGCCGGCTGGAGAACCTGTTTTAACGTGGGTTCTTGACTTTGAGATTCACCGCTCATATCCAAACCAATTAACTATCTGATTTAATTATGATAGATAGTGCGAACTCAGGCCATTATAAAGACGCCCTATACCTTGCCGTTCGAGAATGGGTAGCCCGGGCAGCGTTGTTTGCTGCCCGGGTGCGCCAGCACATGTGGTTTTAAGACAGCCTTTGCAAAGGATGAGTTGTGCGACTTCTTAATTGGGCGCTATCAATAGTTCTTAGAGGGCTTTGATCTCCATAGGATAAAAGGATGTTTGTCTTGTAAAAACATATCCTTCGGACCCTGGCAGGATACTGCTCTGCCAGGGCTGCCCAATTATGATGCTATTTCGGTTATTTTAGACGTTGAAAGGGGAAAGCAAATCCCTTGTCCCATTTACTCACCGCTTATTCGTAGTCCCGCTCTTTCCACCAGGGATAAAAGTCGGGCATGTTTTTGGTGACTGTGTCCGTAAAGTTGGGGGTGCGTTTTTCCAGGAAGGACTCGATGCCCTCCTTGGCGTCGGCCGAGGCGCCCAGGGCGAAAATGCCCCGCGTATCCAGCTTGTGCGCCTCCACGGGATGATCGGCGCCCAGCATTTTCCACATCATCTGCCGGGCCAAAGCCACGGAAACCGCCGAGGTGTTGACGGCAATCTCCAAAGCCAACTTCCGGGCTTCCACGTAAACCTCTTCCGGCTCGTGTACGCTGCGCACTAAACCGGCGCGCAAGGCTTCCTCCCCGTTGAATATCCTGGCGGAATACACCCATTCCAAAGCCTGGCTGATGCCGACCAGCCGGGGCAGAAACCATGAGGAGCAGGCTTCCGGGATGATCCCGCGCGCTGCAAAAACAAAGCCCAGCTTGGCTTTGTTGGAAACCAGACGCATGTCCATGGCGAGCGTCATGGTCAGGCCCACGCCCACGGCCGAGCCGTTAATGGCGGCGATGACGGGCTTGGTGCAGTCGAAAATCCGGCGGGTCAGGCGGCCTCCGGTGTCTCCCTTGCTGATATCAAAATCAAAGGTGGAGTCGTCGCCGTCCCAGGTGGCGGCGCCCATGCTGAGATCCGCTCCCGCGCAAAAAGCCCGCCCCGCTCCGGTGACGATGACGGCTCGGACCGAGTCGTCGGCGTCCGCCTGGTCGAAGGCGTCCATCAATTCATTGAACATGCGCACCGTAAAGGCGTTCATCTTGTCCGGCCGGTTGAGCGTGATGGTCAGAATTCTGTCTTCAATCTCATATAAAATCTCTTGATATTCCATGGAATTCTCCGCCGTTTTCTTGAAAAATTTTTCGAAGGAAATTTTACGCCGCCCGCAAAGGCTAAGGGTTTATCGCTTGAATGCATGCCCTATTCCTTATCACGGATGTGCTAGAATTGACACTGATTTTCAACGGACGGATTTCAGGGATTTCATTCTAATCGATTTGGCTGAAAATGCGTTTTTCTTGTCATTGCAGACAAGCATGGGCTAATCTATACTTATTCCAACTTGCAAGGACGGGAGGCGCATATGCCGCATGTGATTGAAATTGTACTATTCCCCGAGGTTTTGGGTCTGGACGTTTTTGGGCCGGTGGAGGTTTTCCATACGGCGTCCAGGATTTTGGAGCAAACCCAGGGAATCAAGCAGGCGTATTCCTTTCGGTTCGCCGCTGCAGAGGCGGGGCCGATCAGATTAAGCTCGGGCGCGGAAATAATGGCCCAGACAGACTTCATCGAGCCTTTTCAGGGAGACATGCTTTTGATTCCCGGCGGACTGGGAGCGCACATGATGGCGAAAAATGCTGACTTTGTGAAGATCATCCGGGATCGGGCCAAACAGGCGAAACGCATTTTATCGGTGTGCCACGGGGCCTTTCTATTGGCGGCGGCCGGGCTTCTGGACGGGAAAAGAGCAGCCACTCATTGGCTGGGCGCGGACGACCTGGCCGCGCAATACCCCAAGGTGCGCGTGGAGCCGGACGCCATATTCATCCAGGACGGCGCCGTGTACACCAGCGCCGGGGTGACCGCCGGCATTGATCTGGCTTTGGCGGTTGTAGAGGAGGATTTCGGCATGGCTACCGCTCTGGACGCCGCCCGGATGCTGGTCCTTTATTACAAACGCCCGGGCGGCCAATCCCAGTTCAGCACTCCTTTGAAAGCCCAGGAAGCGGCGGGGAAGCGCTTCTCACCACTGCATAACTGGCTTTTAAAAAACCTGGAGTCGGACATTTCCGTGGAAGACATGGCTAACCGATCCGCCATGAGTGAAAGGAACTTCGCCCGGGTTTTCAAGTCGGAAACCGGCATGACTCCGGGAAAGTATCTGGAAGCCTTGCGCCTGGACAGAGCCCGGGAAATTTTGATTTCCGGCGGCGAGTCCCTGGACGGCGTCGCCCAGGCCAGCGGCTTCGGCAGGGAGGAGCGATTTAGGAGGGCATTTTACCGCAAGTTCGGCGTGACGCCTTCCCAATACCGCCTGCACTTTGCAGCAGGATAAAACAAACCACCTTGGCCGCCCAGGACGCGGTCAAAAAAAAGGAATATGACAATGAAAATTCAACTCATCAGAAACGCGACCATGAAAATCGAATACGGCGGCAAGACCTTTTTGACGGACCCCATGTTGTCGCCCAAGGGCGCCATTCGGTCTTTCGCCGGGATTGCGGAAAACCCCACCATAGACCTGCCCATATCCGTGGATGAAGTCTTGCAGGGCGTGGACGCAGTAATTGTCAGCCACAATCACCCCGATCATTTGGACGAGCCCGCCCTGGCCGGCCTGGATAAAACCCTGCCTGTCTTTTGCCAGCCCTGCGACGATTCTTTCCTTGTTGAAAAGGGATTTGAGCGGGTTTTTCCCATCAATTCCAAACACACCTGGGAAGGCATTGATTTCCACCGCACCGGAGGCAGGCACGGCCAGGGGGAAATAGGCAAGCTCATGGGAGAGGTTTCGGGATTTATCCTGCAGGCTTCGGGCGAGCCCACGCTTTATTGGGCGGGGGACAGCATTTGGTGCGACGAGGTCAAGGAGGCGATCAAGAAGTTTTCTCCTGACGTGATCATTACCCACTCAGGCGGGGCCGCCCTTCCCGGGCACGACCCCATCATCATGACCGGGGAACAAACTATGGCCCTGGTTCAGGCGGCGCCTGACGCCAAGGTGGTCGCCGTGCATATGGAGTCCTTGGATCACTGTACAGTGACTCGTGAGGGCTTGCGGAAAATGGGAGACGAAGCGTCCATCCCTGGTTCGCGCCTGATCATCCCTAAAGACGGAGAGACGGTCAACTTGTAGTGCTATGGTTCTGATGAATGATTTCGGGGACGCGAAGCCTTTTTTTGCTGAGACTTATAACACCAGGTTTGGAATTAAGCGTCGCGGCCCCGAAACCAAAGGATATTACTGAGATTGTCCGCCGCCCCTCCGCCCTCTCGGCGGTTGAGGGCAACTGCTCAAACGGCTGATGGCGTCGCTGGCCTCCTGTTGGGTCAGCAGCCCGCATGAAACGGCCTGATTCAGCATATTTTCAGATTCCGTTTTTACGGCCGCCTGGAAGGTTTCCTGGTCCACGCCAGCGTTTTCCAGGATGGAACGCATATCAACCCGTCCTCCGGAAGAAGACTCCAGTGCGGAGGGAACCGAGCCCGTAAGGTCCTGCAGAACCCGTTTTACTACAGCTTGCTGAAAAGCGTTCCCTAAGGCTCCGCCTCCTCCTGGAGGACCTCCCGAAGGGGGACCCTGATTGGACGAAGAATAATTTCCGCAGACTGCCAGGGACGCAGCCGCCAGGAAAATGATCAAAGTCATTAAAACCGTTTTCTTTTTCATGCTCTTCTTGCTCCTCTGCGTTAAGCGGGGCCCGGCCTGCATAAATACTCAATGACTCCGGGACGCCCTTATGATTGGGTGAAAATCCAAAGACTCTTACAACCCCAATTAGTGTTGATGCTTTATCGTTCTTTGATGTGAGTCGTTGGTTTGTGCGGCCTGAGTTACAGATATAATGCGTTAGGGATTAAAAACGGTTTCAATGTTCGAAATATCACCGAAGCCGTATAAATCTCCGGCGGCGGCGTCCGATAGTTTCGGACGCCGCCTGGCGGCTGTTAATTGTACGAAACAGAGGGTTTATTGGGCCAGGTTACGTTTTCCGGGCCTTCTTTCGCTCCTTGCGGGACGATTGTTGACGTCATCCTTGATGGCGTCCGCCTCGTCCTGGGTGATCAGGCCGCAGTCGGCCGCCTTTTGAGCCATGGCAATGGTTTCAGCGTCCATGGCCTGGCAAAAGGCGTCCCGGTCGACTCCCGACGCCTCAATGATCGCCCGCATGTTCATGGGGCGGGAAGAGTCGGAGACTTCCACTGCCTGGCCCGTCAAGTCTTGCAAAACGCGTTTGGCCATGGAATCGTGAAACACCTTGCCCATCATTGAGCCGGGGCCGGGGCCTTGATGACGCATTTCGCGCCTGCCGCGGTCTTGGGAAGGACGCTCGTAGTCGCCAGCAAATGCAAAAGACGCGATAGCCAGGAAAAACATTGCCGAAATAACGATTGCTTTTTTACTCATGATAATATCCTCCATGTTCAGGTTTGCGCCGCCCGTCCGTTCTGTTTTGGGTCGCGGCGTTCTATGGTTTCTAAGATAAGGAGCGAATGTGGAGAAAATATCGAGACAATCCATTTAGAATATGGGGATTGTTTGCAGGGCTTGAATCAACGAATCAATTAGGCTAACACAATGATCGGAAGGTAAGCATTCGCGTTCCCCATCCGAATAAGGACATGCAATGAAGCTATCCCATAAGTTCCTGGCCGCCATTTTGAGCTACACCCTGTTGCTGATCATTCTCATGGCGGGAAGCGTGGCCTTTTTCGCCAACCGGAATTTTTCGGAATACGTAACCAACGTGGAATTGGAAAATCTGGACCCTCTGGCCCAGGGGCTTGCCCAATCTTATGCGAAATCCGGCGGATGGGATTTGTTCCGCGAAAATCCCCAGGCATGGGGGCAAATGGTAATGCAATATTCGAAAAACCTCCGCCTTGGCCGAATGGAGGTTGAAGCCGCCAAATCGAAGCAAGGCATGCAAAACAGGCAAGGACGAACCGCCCCCCCTCCCCGGCCGGACTTCCAGGGTCGCCAGTTGCGCAGGTTGTCCCTGTTTGACGCGGACAAAAAGATTGTTTTTGGAAATCCCCAGCTCAAAGGCCAGAGCCTTTTGCCCATTGAATTGGACGGAAAAACCATAGGCCATATCGGCCTGAAGCAGCGGGATCACCTGCAACACCCTTTGGACAGCGTTTTTTTGCGCCAGCAGACCAAGGTGTTCTTCGTCATCTCCCTGGCCGCCCTGATATTGGGAGGCGCGGCCTCCTTTTTCCTGGCGCGCAAACTCACCAATCCCATCAAAGCCCTGACCCATGGAGTTCGAAAGCTGCAAGCCCGACAGTTTGACGCCCGCATCAACCTGAATTCCAGGGACGAACTGGGCGAACTCGCCCGGACCTTCAACTCCATGGCGCAAACCCTGGCCCGTTACGAAGCCGCCAGAAAGCAATGGGTAATGGACGTGGCCCACGAACTGCGCACGCCTCTATCCGTCTTGCAGGTGGAAATCGAGGCCATGCAGGACGGAATCAAAAGGGTGGATGACAACGCCTTGGAATCGTTGCGGGCGGAGGTGCTGCATCTGGGGCGGATCGTTCAGGATCTGCACGAGCTGTCCCTGGCGGAAAGCAAAATGCTCAAAATGGAGAAACTGGAAATCAGGCCGCTGTCCGTACTCCAGGAAACCCTGCAACGCTTTATGGAAAGGTGCTCCAAAGAAGGCTTGATGCTTGAAAACAGACTGCCCAACGGCCCCGGCCCTTTGGTTCTTACTGATAAAGACAGGCTGCTCCAGCTTTTTTCCAACCTCCTGGAAAATGCTTTAAGGTACACGGACAAGCCGGGAACGCTTACAGTGGGGCAAGGGGTTTCAGAGGATGAACTGGTTGTATTTTTTGAGGATTCCGGCCCCGGAGTCGATGAAGAGCATTTGGATCGACTATTTGACAGGTTTTACCGGACAGACGCCTCCCGCAACCGAAACAAAGGCGGCAGCGGCATTGGCCTTGCCCTGTGCAAAAGCATCACGGAAGCCCATGGAGGGCGAATCCGCGCTCTAAAAGGCGATTCCGGCGGGCTGCGGGTGGAAGTCGCCCTGCCCCTAACCAAGGCTTCTCCCAAGGAGTAGACATGACAAAGCAGGCATTCATCCTGATCGTGGAAGACGAACCGAAAATCGCCGAAGGCCTGGCAGCCTACCTGGAAAATGCGGGCTTTTCCACCCATTGCCTGGACCGGGGCGACCGCGCGGCGAGATTTGTCAGGCAGGAGGCGCCGGACCTGGTGCTGCTGGATATTATGCTGCCCGGCAAGGACGGCATGGAGGTCTGCAAGGAGTTGCGGAGCTTCTCCCAAATTCCCATCATCATGCTGACAGCCCGTGTGGAGGAAATCGACCGGCTCTTGGGCCTGGAATTGGGCGCGGACGACTATATTTGCAAACCGTTCAGCCCTCGCGAGGTGGTTGCCCGGGTCAAGGCGGTCTTGAGGAGGTCCAATCCGCCCCAGGAAGAATCAAAACGGATTACGGAAGGCCCAATCATCCTGGACGAGGACTCCAGAGAGGTGAGTGTGGGCGGCAATTCCTTAAAATTAACGCCCAGCGAGTTCATGATATTGAAAGTGATGATGTCCCGGCCGAACCGGGTGTTCTCCCGGAACGAGTTGTTGGACCTTGCCATTGGCTCGCAGTTCGAGGGATACGACCGCACTATCGACTCCCACATCCGCAACCTGCGGAAGAAAATCAAGAAAGCCCTGCCCGACCTGGAATGCATCCACTCCATCTACGGCGCGGGGTATAAATTCAATATTTCATAATACTTATAAAAACAGATATTAAAAACACCAATAAAACAAATGTATTACAAAGAACTATTCTTTTCATGGTTTCTTTTTCCACTCAAAGAAAACTCATCGTAAGGATAGAAGGTTTTTTGAAGCCTTTTTATTGGTTATGTATCCGTTTTGAGCGAACCAAACCAGGGCGTCGCGTATGGACTGCCTAAGCGGACGAGGGGTGTATCCCAGTTCCTTTTTGGCGCGGGAGCAATCCGCCCGCAGACCTTTTATCCCGATATTTACTTCAGAAGGCGTCAGCAATGGCGGTTTTTTTGTTACGGTCTGGCTGTACCGCAGCAACAGGCTTCCAGCCGCCTTTGCTAAAGGAGCGGGAGCGGGAAGAAGGAGTTTTTTCATCCCGGCGATCTCCAAGGCGGTCCTGACGATGGTCTCGTAGGCGAGATTTTCCCCGCCCAGCAAGTAGCTCCGGCCGGGCTCGCCCTTTTCCATGGCCAGGATGTGCCCCGCAGCCACATCGCGCACATCCACCATATTTGCTATGGATTGAAAACGAAATGCGACAGGCAGATTGACGGCGCTGGTCAGCATGCGGCCCGTGGGCGTGGGGCCGTAATCTCCCGGGCCGAGAGGACCGCACGGCGCGACAATGGTTGCATTAAGGCCTTTTTCGCAAAACGCGGCGACCACTTGGTGAGATGCGTATTTGGTCCATGCGTAATAGGATCCGGAGTCGCCTAATGCAAAAGGGCTGTTTTCGTCGGCGTCCTTATCCGGCCCCTGCCCTCCAAACAAGGCGATGGAACTGCAATAGACCGTTTTTTCAACATCCAACTCGCCGGCCAGACGCATGACGTTTCGCGCGCCTTCCACATTCACCTTATGCATGAGCTGCATATTGGGAATCCACAGGGCGTATATGGCCGCAAGATGATAGACTTGATTGCAGCCGCTCATGCATCTTTGGATGGAATCAACATCCAGGACATTGCCTTCCATCAATTCCACATCCAGCCCGGACAGGTTTCTCAAATCATCTCCAGGCAGATGAAAAACCCTGACATTCACCCCTTTTTCAATCAGTTGCCTGACCAGATTGGAGCCGATAAAACCAGCCCCGCCCGTGACCATAACTGTATCCTGCTTTCGGATCATGACGCCCCCTCCGCGTTTTCCGAACAGGTTATGTGAAGGCAGGCCGGATAGCCCCCTTGTCTATATCTATTCCTTTTCCCGGGACACAATGGCCTCGGCGATTTTTTCGGCGGAGCGGCCGAAGATGAATTCCACGTCCATGCGGCCCAGGAAATCGTCCTGCCAGGTAACGCTGCTTTCCTGCACCAGATTCTTGATGCGCTCGTACTTGCCGCCCAGAGCGCGGATGATCTTCTCCAGAGATAAATCCTTTTTGAAATCCACGTGCAGCAGCAACAGGTGCTCGATCACGTTGGGCGACGGCCCGCTCCCTGAGATTACCGGGATGAAAATCAGGCTGCGGTTATCCTTCCGTCCCAGGCCTATGTACACGTTGCCTTCGCGGACAATAATGCTTTTGGTGCCTTTAAGGCGCGTATCATTTTCAACCCGGGAAGGCAGGGATTGGGAGCTTCCCCGCTTTTGCAGGATGGTGATGGTGGATTTTTCCGTGGGTTCGCCCAAAAGCGAAAGCCCCTGGACGCTGTACAGGGTGGAGCCGAGAATTTCCGCGACAACTTCCTGCAGGTTCCTAAGCACCAGCACGTTTTTGTTGATGAGCTGATCCGGGGAGAACCCGTGGCTGCAAACCGATTCAAACAGCAAGCCTTCCGCTTTTTCGGCAATGCGGCTGGTCCCCACGGTGACCGTCTTGGCCTGGTGCTTGATGGCGTCCACAGGCCTTGCAAGCTGATTGATGCCGAATGACAGGGTGGAAAACAGTTTGTTCAGCATGTTGGAAGGCGTGCCTTTGACGCCGAAGTCAATGGTGAAATCCGGCCCGCGCAGGCGGCCTTCCAAATATTTGGCCAGCAGGGTCAGGTCAGCGGGAACGGTTCCGCACAACCCGGCGGGAAAGGAGTTTTCCAGAATCCTCTTGCGGAATTCCTGGTAAAACATGGCCACGCTCTCCCTGAATTCCTGATCCAGGAGCAATTCGTAGACGTCCTGGTCCTGAACCGCCGCGTTTTCTACATAATTCCTTATTTTTTCGCGAAATTTAAATAGGAACTCAGACCCCTGATTCAATGCCAGGGCCGCGTTATACCCCCAAATGTGCCCGGCCAGGGTGCTTAAAATGGGCGCCAGATGGGGCGGAGCGCCGGGCACGCCGATGACGAATTCCGCATAATCGTTAAACCGGTTTTCGCCCTCGTCCGCGATGACCACGGGCGCAGCCTTATGGGCCTTGAAGATGGCCGTATCCTTGATGATATCCCCAAGGACTTCTTCCGGGCTGCCTGCGGCGCATACCAGAATCAGGGGTTCGGAGGACAGGTCGATATGCTTTTTGTCCTCCACATAATCACTGGAAATGGTCTTGTAGCAAAGCTCCGAGAGTTTAATCCGGATTTCGTCCGCCGCCGCCTTGTTGGGGCCGCTGCCTACGGAGGCCCAATAGGTTTTGGTGACCGCCAAAGCCCGGGCCGAAGCGGCGATGGCCTCCTTGTTGGCAAGCACCCGGCGCATGGAATCGGGCACGGCCAGAAGGTTGCGGATTTCCTGAGCCACAAAGGCGTCGTCGGCCATGTTTGTCAGGCGCGCCATGTGCAGCCCCAGGAGGGCGCCCGCCACGATCTGGGAGTAAAAGGCCTTGGTGGAGGCCACGGACATTTCGATGTCCCGGCCGGATGAGGTGTACAGCACCCCGTCCACCTTGAAGGTGATGTCCGAATCCCGGCGGTTGACGATGGCCAGGGTGTGGGCGCCGCGGGACTTGACCATGTCCACGGTGCGGTTGGTGTCGGTTGTGGTGCCGGACTGGGATATGGCGACCACCAGGGTATTTTTGAGAGAATCCTTGTCGTCGCCCTGGTGGAGCATGAAGCCTGAGAACTCTGAAGCCTTTTGTGCAGAGACGCTTTTGAGGGAATTCTTCATGTAATACTTGAAGATGTCCGCGCACGCCTGAGCCGCAATTCCCGCTGTACCCTGGCCAATAAAATATACGTGCTCGATCTCGCCGTTCTTGAACGCATTGGCCAGGCTGTCAGGCACTATCTTGGAGTCCAGGTCCACAATAATCCGTTCGGCGCCGCCCTCCTTGACGATCCGCCAACGGTTGCGCATGGTCCGCTCCACGGACAAAGGCGCCTCGGAAATCTCCTTGAGAAAATAGTGGTCGAAACCCTGGCGGTCGGTGTCGCGGGTGGTGATTTCCGTGCTTTGAAGATCACTATCGCTCAAAGGCAACGGCGTGCCGTCGTAATAACAGGCGGTGACGCCCTCCACGCCGCCCTTGGCCTGATCCAGGACAAAAACCTGCCCCTGGGTAATGCCGGAAACGCCTTCCACTTCCTTTTCGCCCTGGAGCTTGATGAATTTTTGCGTATGCTCCACAAAGCCGTAAACCTCGGAAGTGGGCATGTAGGCTTCGTCGCCGATTCCCACAAACACGGTCTGGCCGCTGCCGCGCTGGGCCATGAAAAATTTGCCCGGCGCCAGGCTGGTATGCATGAATATGGCGTGGGACCCGGAAAAATCGTTCACTGCCAGCCTGAATGCGGTTTCCAGCTTATGCCCCTTTTGGATGTATTTCTCTATCTGCAAGGGGATGATCTTGGTGTCCGTGGTGATGTCTTCGGGAATTTTCGCGCCGGTCCTGGCTTCGTAAGCGGCCTTCAGCTCGGCGTAGTTATCGATGTCTCCGTTCAGGCAAGTGTAAATCAGCCCTTTGGAGGCGGCGCCCTCCACGGCGTTATCCACGGGGTGGCAGTTGGGTTCCGTAATGGCGCCCACCGAAGCCCAACGCGTATGGGCGTTGACCGTAAAATGAATCATGGAAGCGCAGGCCAGCAAGGCCAGTAATTTGTCGCGTTGAACCTGTTCCCGTAAAAAGGCGGTGTTATCGCCCAGGCGGCCGATTTCGGCGGCAACTTTGTAGGTGATGCTCACGGCCGCCTGATTTTCGCTCTCGCGAACCGCCATGCCGTTGTTTAGTAAAACCGGTTTGTGATTGCTGCGGGATTCCAGTTCGCCGGAAAGGCCTGCCTCGGCGACTTGGGATTTCCACGCTCCAAAATCCTCGGGCGTCATAAAAAAAAGCAGGGAGATTCCCGAAGAGTCCCGGCCGCGCACTTCCAGACGATCGATGCTGGAAAGCACGGAATGAACCTGAAAATACACGTCCGCGGCGCAGGATTGGCAATTGCTTGCGTCATCCCCCATAAGAGCCGTTACGCCGGCCAGAGCCCCCAGGACCTCGGAGGACAAACGCCAGGCAATGTCCTTCAACAGTTCCAGGCGATCCGTGGCAAGATCCATTTCCACGGCGGACAGGCTGACGCAGATGGACAGGGCTTTGTCTTCATCTCCGGCCAATTGAGTAAGTTGAGAGGAAACCTTTGTAACCCGTTCTTTTAACGCCTGATCTGAAAAAAGCTCACAAAAAACCTCATGCTTCTTGAGGGTTTGCACTTGCTCCATAAGCTGAGTAAGCAAGTCGCCGCCCAAATAGGATGCATCCAGGCCTCCGTTGGCCAGGATGGACTCCAGTTTGTGGGATTCTATGCCGGCGGGCGCCTTTTCCATTTGGGCGATCAGCGCGTCAAGCCCCTCTGCGGGCGCATGGGTGCGTTGCTTGTAAGCGATCATCCCGGCCAAACCGCAGCACAGGACGTTTTCCCTGTAGGGAAAGACGACCAGAGAGCCCGGGGGAGCGTTTTTCAGGCTTTTGCCGAAAAAGACCGGCGTTTTTAAAAACGAATCAATTTCCTTCAGACCTTTGAATATCCTGCCGGAAAAACGGGACATGCTTTACATCCTCTCAAACATTTCTCTTGCTTTTTCACGGGTCATGATTTTTTTCCAGTCCTTGCCAAGGGCGTTTTCCCACAGAAGCTCCATGGCCAGGGATACATTAATCATTTTTTCGAACTGCTCTTCGGTCAGGTTGGCGCACAATCCCCTGGGAAGCTCCACGCCGGCTTTATCCAGCATGATGCGGAACTCCTTCACGCCTTCGGGGTAAAACTCATCCAGATAGTCAAATACAATGGCGTTGCCGATGCCGTGGTGCGTCCCCAGCACATAAGCCAGGCCGTACGACAGGGCGTGGCAGACGCCCACCTGGGAATAAGCGATGCTCATGCCGCCGCAATAGGAGGCCATCATGAGCTTGTCTTCGGACTCCTCGGTGCGTTTGTTCAAAAAGACCTCGCGGCAGAGTTCCAGGGATTTCTGGCCGTAGGATTTGGAAAACTCGTTCAAAAAGGTGCCTTCCAGGGATTCGATGCAATGGATGTAGCAATCCATGCCTGTATAGAAGCGTTGTTCGTCCGGGGCGCCGCGGATCAACTCCGGGTCCAGGATGATTTGATCGAACACCGAATAGTCGGAATTGATGCCCAGTTTCTTTTCCGGACCCGTCAACACGCAGGTGCGGGAGACTTCCGCGCCCGTGCCGGAAAGAGTCGGAATGGCCGCGTGATACAAAGAGGGATTCTTGGGCAGGTCGTAGCCCTGGTATTCGGCGGAAGAGCCTTCGTTGGTCATCATGACGGAAACGGCTTTGGAAAGGTCCATGGCGCTGCCGCCGCCCACACCCACGATGCCGGCGGGGTTCTTGTCCATGGCGCCCTTGATCTGCTCCACCAGGGCATCCACCAGCTTGGTTTTGGGCTCGTCGTCCACGTTCACCCAAATGAGCATGTCGTCGCCCTGAAGGGGGATGCTGCCGCCGAATTCGGCGCCCTTGAACACGTCGTCCACCAGATACACCATGTCGGACTTTTCTTTGTCCCGTTGCTGCCCCATGATGTCCTTGGTCTGGTTGAAGCATCCCCTGCCAAAGACCACATACGATACCATTCTGAAATTGCGATACATATTTTATTCCTCTTTTAAAGCCTTGCCAATAAGACGGGCTGTTTTTTTTAAAAGGTTATGACTCAATATGTCGGATGAACCCGCGCTTCGTATTTCGCGTTTTCGGCTCTCATTGCCAATCCAGCGGCAGGAATTGCATCCTCCTATATGTCCTATTCGCGGAACCATCCGACCTACGCCCTTTTATGGGAGATTAGGCCCCGAATACCTGACGGATTTTTGCAATCCGGTCGTCTATGTCCTGGGCGGTCCAGCCGAGCATGATCTGCATGGAAATGGTTCTGCCCATGACTTTATGAGACTGCGCCAGATCCAGGTTGGCGTAATCCGGGGCCGAGTCCACCAGTTCCAGGGTCTGGCGGCAGGGGAAGGAACGCTGCTTCAGGTGGTCCCAGGCCCTGATGTAATGCCAGTTGTTGTCATACCAATAAGGGCATCCCCCTACCCCGGCCTTGGCGAGCTGGCCGGCGCACTCCCTGGCCTGATCCTCGTCCGGGAGGAAAAAGGACAGAAAGGTGGCCGTGTCTCCGTCCGGGTCGGGCAATGTTCTGAAAGTGACGCCGTTCAGTCCGGTCATGGCTTCCTTGATCCTGGATTTGTTGCTCCGTTGGATTTCCAGGATTTTATCAAGTTTTCTCAATTGTGCAAGTCCTACGGCGGCGCCAAGCTCGCTAATGCGGAAATTAAGCCCGGTTATAGGGTGGCCTTCCAGGCCGCGGTCATTGCCTATATGGTCGTGGCCGTGGTCTGCAAACTGGTCGATTTTTTCGTAAACCTCTTTAAAAGGCGTTACCACGCCGCCGCCCTCGCCGCAGGTGATGGTCTTCACTGCGTCAAAGGAATAACAGCCTGCCTTGCCGAAGGTTCCCAGGGCCTGGCCTTTGAATGCGCCGCCTACGGACTGGCAGGCGTCTTCCACCAGAATCAGACCTTTTTGGTCGCACAAGTCCTTGAGAGCGTCTATTTGAGCCATGGAGCCGCACATATGCACGGGAACCACGGCTTTGGTTCTTTCCGTAATGGCCTTTTCCACGGACTTGGGGTCCAGGCACAGGGTTTCGTCAATGTCGGCGAAAACCGGAATGGCGCCCGCCGCTATGACGGATTCAAAGCTGGCCACAAAGGTAAAAGGCGGAATGATGACTTCGTCGCCCGCCCCTATTCCGCAAGCGGCCAGGGCGATGAGCAACGCGGCTGTGCCGCTTGAGCATAAATGGGCGTAAGGAACGCCTACCCTTTCGGCGAATTCCTTTTCAAAGGTCTTGGCTTTCCAGTGTCCTTTTCTCTGGGCGTCAAAGCCGTAGCGAAAGAGCACTCCCGTTTCCAACACGTCATTGACTTCCCTGCGTTCCTCATCTGAAAAGATTTCGAATCCGGGCATGTATATCCTCCTTAATTAGGGCGTTCAGCCAAAAACTTGATTTAATCATCAAGCGTATGGCATAGTCAAAGGCCAAGTGCAAGGATAATCAAAATACGGAGGAAACCACCATGTCGGTGAGGACGCGGCACGAAAAATTCGGCGAAATAGCCGTTATCCACGCTCCGGAACGACTCCGGGCGGACGAATCCGGAGAGTTTCGGCAAACCCTCAAAGAAATTGTGGATCAGGGAATAAACCGCCTTGTCATTGATCTTTCGGAAACCACAGCCATGGATTCCAGCGGTCTGGGCGCTTTGGTCAGCCGGATCGCCGTCACCCGGCAAAACGGAGGAGACGTGCGTCTTGCCGGATGCAATGAAACGGTCAATAGTCTGTTAGAAATTACTCACCTGGATCAGGTTTTCGAATTCTTTGACGACGTCAAAGAAGCTGTTGAAAGCTTTTCCTAATCAAAGCGGATAATTAAAAGATATGGCCAGAGCACGTAGAAAAGGCAGGCAGCGCTTCCACCTGTTGGAGCCGGATTATGAGCGCCCTTTGCATAAAATTCCCGAGGAGACGGCTCAGGGAATTCTTGAAAAATTGACGATTCTGTACGGGGAGCAAGAGGCCAGGATTTACCAAGCTGAAGTCCTTCGCCTCATGAAGGTCTATTATGCGCATAAATCTCCTGAAATGATTGAATTCGAACGGGATTTTGACGCCAATAACCGGTTTACCGAAGAGGATGTCATCCTCATTACATACGGGGACCTGCTGCATGATGACCGTATGTCCCCCCTGGACACCCTCACCTATTTCTGCGAACGCCACTTGCGGGGAACCATCAACACTCTGCATTTGTTACCTTTTTTCCCATACTCCTCGGACCGGGGCTTTGCGGTCATCGATTTCGAGGAAGTGGACCCCCGGCTGGGGACGTGGGAGGACATCGACCAGTTAAAGTCGGATTTCCGTTTAATGTTTGACGGAGTTTTTAATCACGTCTCCTCCAAGAGCAAGTGGTTCGCCGAATTTCGGGACGGAGCGCCCGACTTTCAGGATTTCTTTATTGTCTTTTCCACCAGCGAAGCCATTTCCAAGGAGCATCTCAAGATCATCACACGGCCCAGGCCCACGCCCATCCTGAGCGAGTTTTCCACATACAGCGGATATAAATGGGTTTGGACCACCTTTTCGCCCGACCAGATCGACCTGAACTTCAAAAATCCCAGGGTGCTTTTAAAAACCATACAGATCCTTTTGTATTACATCCGCAGAGGGTCGGACGTGCTGCGCCTGGACGCCGTGACCTATTTGTGGCATGAACTGGGCACCCATTGCGTGCATTTAAAGGAAACCCACGCCATTATCCAGCTATTCCGGCTGATTATCGACGCCGTGGCGCCGGTGGCTGCGCTGATCACGGAAACCAACGTACCCCACGACCAGAACATCACCTATTTCGGCGACGGAAGCAACGAAGCCCACATGGTGTATAACTTCGCCCTGCCTCCCATGGTGCTCCACGCCTTTCAAAACGAAGACGCTACAGCCTTGACCAAATGGGCCTCCTCCCTGGATCAGGTTTCCAAAACCGCCACTTATTTCAATTTTCTGGACTCCCATGACGGCGTGGGCGTCACTCCTGTCAAAGAAATCCTGTCCGCCAAGGAAATTGAGCTTATGGCGTGGCGGGTGATCGAACATGGCGGCTTCATCTCCTATAAAGACGACGGGGACGGCAACTTGAGCCCCTATGAAATGAACATCACCTGGTGGTCGGCCATCAACCGGGAGGATGCGGACGAAGACGACGATTTTCAGGTGAAGCGATTCTGCGCGTCGCGCTCCATCGCCCTGGCGCTCATGGGCGTGCCGGGAATTTACTTCCATGGCCTGTTGGGCTCGAAAAACGACGCCGAAGCGGTTATTGCGGAAAAGCACACTCGAAGCATCAACCGCATGGTTCTTGATTACAGCAGCCTGAAGGAAGGCTTAAACAATCCGGAAAGCACCACTTACAAAGTGGTCAATCAGTGCGGCCGGATGATCGCCAAACGCGTGAAGGAAACCGCGTTCCACCCCAACGCCCCCCAGGATGTGCTGAATCTGCACCCCGCGGTTTTTTGCGTTAAACGCACCTGCCAGGAGGCGGGGCAGCCGCTACTGGCCTTGACAAACGTGTCGGGCGACCAAATTGTTGTGGAGATTCCATGCAGCACAACGGGCATTCACTGCAACCGCTTTGTGGAGATTCTATCCGGAGACAGGCGGACCTTTGAAACTGATAAGGGCTTTAATCTGCAACTAACAATGGAGCCTTATGACGTATTTTGGCTGACCCCGGCCAAATAGAGCTTTCAGCCGTAAGTAAATCGGCAAGAATGTCGAGAGGGATAGCATTTTCAAAAAAACCGGCAAAAATCCCAAGAAAGGGAGGTCTCCGTGCAAAAAGTGCGCTTAGGCAGGACAGAGCTGATGGTGTCGGAACTTGGATTTGGAGGCATCCCCATTGTGGGGCTGGGATCGGATCAAGCCGAAGACGTGGTGCGCCACTGCTTTGAAAGAGGCATTAACTTTTTCGACACAGCCAATATGTACGGAGACTCGGAGAGCAAGCTGGGCCGCGCCCTGGGTTCGGTGCGCGACCAGGTGATCCTGGCGACCAAGAGCCTGGAACGCGGAGCGGACGGTCTGAATCAGCATTTGGAAAACAGCCTGAAATGCCTGGCCACGGATTACATAGACGTATATCAGCTCCATAGCATCACCAAGCCTGTGGACCTGGAACAAATCCTGGCTCCGGGCGGCGCCCTGGAAGCCGTTGTCAAGGCCAAGGAGGCCGGAAAGGTGCGCTTTATCGGAATTTCGTCGCATGCCCGGTCCGTAGCCTTAAAAGCCATTGAAACCGGTTACTTCGACACGGTTCAGTTTCCCTTCAATTTCGTTGAAACCGATGCGGACACAGACCTCTTTCCCGCCGCGCGCGAACGGGACATGGGCATCATCGGCATGAAACCCCTGGGCGGCGGCATGCTGTCGCGGGCCGACCTCTGCTTCAAGTTTCTCCAGCAGAACGCCCATGTGGTTCCTATTCCAGGCTTTTCCAGCATTGAGGAGGCGGACGAGGTTATAGACCTGTACGAAAATCGTCAGCCCCTGACGGATGCGGACCAAGCGGAAATGGAAGCCATTAAAAAGGAACTGGGAAGCAGCTTTTGCCACCGGTGCGGGTACTGTCTGCCCTGTGAACAGGGCGTCATGATTCCCGAGTCCCTTATGTTCCGGCCCATAATCCACAGGCTTGGGGAGGCTATTGCCGTAGCCATGTCCAAGCCCGCCGTAAGCGGAATCGAAGAGTGCACCCAATGCGGGGAATGCGCCGAACGCTGCCCCTACGGGCTTCCCGTGCCTGAATTGCTGGCGGAGAACCTGGCCTTGTTTCGGGAACTGGAGGCCAAATTCGCGCCCTGAAAAGAACGGCTACTTGGTACATGAAGAAACTTGGAAGATATATTTCATTTTTTAAAATTATAGAGCTGTTATGGGTATAAACCGTGGAAAATCAGATCAATCAGCGCCCCGAACCAGGAAAAACCCTGCTGCTGTTTGCAGGAGACACGGTTACATTTACCCTCCAGGCGCCAAGTCGTTTGCAAGGCGCGGCCTGGCTCAGGACCAACCTGGATCAGGCGCCCGTCACCCGGCGTGAAATCATCCGGGAAACGGAGTTGGGGGAGCATCCCCTGGGCCATGACTGGTTTGACATCCCCATGGCGCCCCTTGGCGGCGGCCGGTTCACCCTGACACTGCCGGTTTGCGATCCGGGCCATTTTCAATGCAAATGCTATTTTTTGGAAGAAGGAGCAAGCCTGCCCTTGTGGCCTGAGGGCGATAATACGGTCCTCAACGTTGAGCCCGCGGACCTATGCTGCCACAACACCCTGTACAACGCCTTTGTGCGCCAGTTCGGCCCGAACAAAGCGGGAAAAGGCAGGCTGCCTGCATCCCGCCAGGAGTTGCTGCAGGATCTGGATAAGATTGGCTTCTCCGTCATCCCCCCCTCAGGAAAATTCCGGGATTTGATCAAGGAGCTCGACTTTATCATAGACGTCCTGGGCTGCCGCACCATCCAGCTTTTACCTATTCATCCCACG
Source organism: Desulfatibacillum aliphaticivorans DSM 15576 (assembly GCF_000429905.1). NCBI lineage: Bacteria > Pseudomonadati > Thermodesulfobacteriota > Desulfobacteria > Desulfobacterales > Desulfatibacillaceae > Desulfatibacillum > Desulfatibacillum aliphaticivorans. The sequence continues at coordinate 26,056 of NZ_AUCT01000025.1, forward strand.
CCCACCACCTACGCCAAAATGGGAAGATTCGGCAGCCCGTACGCGGCGCTCAGCTTCAGAGGAGTGGATCCGGCCCTGGCGGAATTCGATCCCAAGGCCACTCCCATGGAGCAATTTAAGGAGCTTGTGGACGCAATTCACGCCCGTTCCGCTAAAATATTTCTGGACATCGCCATCAATCATACGGGTTGGGCGGCCCGGCTCCATGAAACTCATCCCGAATGGCTGGCCAGGACGGAAGACGGCGAAATCGAACGTCCGGGGGCCTGGGGCGTGGTCTGGGGCGACCTGACAAAACTGGACTATTCCCACAAATCTTTGTGGAAATTCATGGCGGGCGTGTTCCTGAAATGGTGCAGGCGCGGCGTAGACGGGTTTCGGTGCGACGCGGGCTATATGGTCCCCGCTGAAGCGTGGAAATACATCCTGGCCAAAGTTCGGGAGCAGTTTCCCGACGCAGTGTTTCTGTTGGAGGGCCTGGGCGGGCACCTGTGGCAAACCCGGGCGATTTTGGATGGGTCCAATTTTGACATGGCCTATTCGGAATTGTTTCAGAATTACGAAAGAAGTCAGATTGAGCATTACCTGCCCGGCGCCATCGAGTTGTCCGACAGCGTGGGGATCATGCTGAATTTCGCCGAAACCCACGACAACGCCCGCCTGGCGGCCACATCCCACACCTTCGCCAAAATGCGCACAGCCCTGTGCGCGTTGTTCGCTCCCAACGGCGCCTTTGCCTTTGCAAACGGAGTGGAATGGCTGGCCGCGGAAAAAATCGACGTGCATAAGGCCTGTTCCTTGAACTGGGGCTCTCCGGTCAATCAGGTGGAGGCCATTCAAAGGTTGTCGAATATACTGAAAAATCATCCGTCTTTCGGCAGCGGAGTCTGGCTGGCCATGATCCAACAGGGGGACGGCGAATTTCTCGTTTTACTGCGTTTGCATAAAACCACGGGAAAACGGATTTTGGTTTTGGTGAACCTGGATTGCGACAATCCGGTTCAGGCCTTCTGGTCCTCCCATAATGCGGGCATGGACGGCATGGATTACACGGATCTCCTCACCGGTATTGAGGTTCAAACCTCCATTGAAAACGGGCTGCAGGCCGTCAGCCTCAATCCGGGCCAGGTCATGTGCCTCACTCCTGACCGGGAGGATTTGAAACTGGTTTCCGGGAACGGCGAACCGGAGTCGCAATTTATTGTGCGGCAGAGATTAAGAGCCAAGGCGCTATCCGTGCTGCGCTGCTTTAAGGGCACGGGCCATTTGGGCGAAATCAATCCGGACTTGCTGGCGAAATCCCTGGAGAAAGACCCGGAAGCCTTTGTTGCAGAGTTCAAGCGTCAGGACGAAGCGCCCGGCGTTATCCCGTGGCATTGGCCCAGGGACAAAAAACGCGAGGTCATGATTCCGCCTGGGCATTATTTGATCGTGTACGCAAAACATCCCTTTTCCGCCAGGGTTGTACGCGGAGCCAGGGTGCTTGCGTGTGAACGCAGCTTTAGGATGCAGGGAAAGGTGGATTCCAACGGGGAAAAATTTTTCTGCCTTTTCACGCCGTTTGAACAACCCAACAACTTGAAATCTTTAAAGATTCATATGGAAGTGTATGAAAACGGCGCGTGCGAAAGGTCGGAAAACCCGCTTCTGCTGCTCCCCTCCCCTGACGGTCCGGCCATTTCCAATATTTACAAGGGAAAGGAAATCCTGGACAACGCCCCCATGCTGTTGGGGACCAATGGACGGGGAGGCATGATGCGCGCCCATGCAGCGTGGGGGGAATTGAAATCCCGCTATGACGCGTTGCTGGCCGCCAATCTCGATCCTTCCGTACCCGTGGACCGGTGGATCATGCTTACTCGCTGCCGGGCCTGGGTGGTCTACCAGGGGCATTCGCGGGAGCTTAACAGTACGTGCCTGGACGCTTTTCGAACGGACATGGACTCCAGGGGATTCTGGAAATTCTCCGCGCCTTGCGGCCAGGGCCAGCACGTGGTCCTGACTTTCGGCCTGGAAATGATTCCGGATAAAAACGCTGCGGCAATGCATGTGCGCCGCCATGTCGCCTCGGGGCAAAAGGATCGGCTTCCCAAAGACCGGGCGATAAGCCTGATTTTGCGGCCGGACGTTGAAGACCGGAGCTTTCATGACGTGACCAAGGCCTACGCCGGGCCGGAGGATAACTTTCCCGGGACGGTAAAGCCTTTTGACCGGGGCTTTAACTTTCAGCCCCATCCCCAACGAAAACTAACCCTTAGCGCGGATAAAGGCCGATTCTTCCATGAGCCGGAATGGCATTACATGGTCCATCGGGACCTGGAGGCCCAACGCGGCCTGGATCCGGACTCCGACCTGTTTTCGCCGGGCTATTTTTCCATAGACCTGAAAGGCGGGGATTCGGTCCGGATTATCTGCGCCGTCAATGAGGATGCCAAGGCAATAAGGCCGTCGGAAAACACGACCAATCTGATGAGCGCGCCGTCCCTGTTTCAGGAGGAAGCCCAATCCGCCGGGGAACAGGCCCATCAGGCCATGACGCACTATGTGGTCAAACGGGATCAGGAAAAAACCGTCATTGCTGGATACCCCTGGTTTTTGGACTGGGGGCGGGATTCGTTGATTTTCCTGCGGGGTTTGATCGCCGCCGGCAGGCTGGAGGAATCCGGCGCCATCCTCAAACAATTTGCGGCCTTTGAGGACCGGGGAACCATTCCCAACATGATCCGAGGGGCCGACGCCGGCAACCGGGACACCTCGGACGCGCCGTTGTGGTTTTTCACGGCGTGCAGGGATTATGTGGAGGCCGGCGGCGGCATGGATTTTCTCGACCAGGATTGCGGCGGCCGAAGCCTTTGGCAGGTCATGGAATCCCTTATGGAAAACATCCGTTTGGGCGCGCCCAACGGAGTGCGCCTGGACCCGGAATCGGGCCTGGTTTACAGCCCTTCTCATTTTACCTGGATGGACACGAATTATCCGCCGGGAAGCCCCAGGCAGGGATATCCGGTTGAAATTCAGGCTTTGTGGTATGCAGCCCTTGACTTTGCGGCTTTAGTTGATGAAAGATACAAGGACGCGGCTATCCAAACGAGCCAATCTTTGGCAAAGTATTTTTTCCGCCCGGACCTGGATTTTCTGGCAGACTGTTTGCATTGCAATCAGGGAGACGCTGCAAAAATAGCCCATGCCGACGACGCGCTGAGGCCCAACCAGTTATTTGCGGTTACCTTGGGCGCGGTCAGGGATTTGACGATCAGCCGGTCGATAGTTCGGGCCTGCCGGGAACTGATTGTTCCGGGCGCCATTCGCAGCCTGGCGGATCGGCCTGTGCAAACGCCGTTGCCCGTTACGGACAACGGCAAGGCGTTGAACGATCCCCTTCGTCCCTATTTCGGAACCTACGAAGGGGATGAGGACACGCGGCGCAAGCCCGCGTATCATAACGGAACCGCCTGGACCTGGGTGTTCCCCTCTTTTTGTGAGGCCTACGCCAAGGTCTGGCCGGAAGCCAAGGATACGGCGCTTGCCTGGCTTATGAGCAGCGCACGGTTGTTTCGCCAAGGCGTTCACGGACATCTGCCCGAGGTCATGGACGGAGACTATCCCCACACGAATCGGGGATGCGACGCCCAGGCGTGGGGCGCCAGCGAATTTTACAGGGTATTTAAAAAGTTGGCGCCGGAAAAAGAATAGTTGAATGAAAAACCGGGAGCGGACGGCGCTCCGCCCCCTGTAATGAAGTAATTCGGGCTTGCCCGGGATTAAGATAGGATCATGGTTAAAGACGCAAAAAAGCCCAGGGTTTTAATTGTAACCCCCGAAGTGACTTACCTGCCCCCTGGAATGGGGAACATGGCCAACTATTTTCGCGCCAAGGCCGGGGGCCTGGCCGACGTTTCGGCGGCTCTGGTTTCGGCCCTGTTCAAGCAAGGCGCGGACGTGCATGTAGCCCTGCCGGATTTCCGCACCGTGTTTTACTCGGGCGTGGGGCCTGTCATGCGCAAGGAATTAAGCACCATCCGCAGCAACATGCCCGAAGACCGCATTCATCTGGCGGAAGACCGCGCTTTTTTTTACCAAAGCGGCGTGTATTCCAACTATCCCCAGGAAAATTTTAAAATCTCCCTGGCTTTTCAACGGGAGGTCATCAACCATATCATCCCCCAAGTGCAACCGGACCTGATCCATTGCAACGACTGGATGACCGGCCTCATCCCGGGCCAGGCGCGGTGGATGGGCATTCCCTGTTTGTTCACCATCCATAATATCCATACGGAAAAATACACCCTGGAACAGATCGAGGATCGGGGTGTGGACGCGGCGTCCTTCTGGCAGGGATTGTTCTATGAGCGCCCGCCGGAAAATTACGAAGAAAGCCGCAATAACAACAAGGTGGACTTTTTGACCAGCGGCGTGTTCGGCGCTCACTTTGTAAACACGGTCAGTCAGACTTTTTTAATGGAAATCATCGAAGGGCAGCACCATTTCATCCAGGAGCCCATCAAGCAGGAACTGGCCAATAAATGGCATGCAGACTGCGCCACGGGCATATTGAACGCCCCGGACCCGTCGTACAATCCGGCGACGGACAAATCCCTGCCCGCCGCATACGGGCCGGACGACCACGTGCACGGCAAACTGGAGAATAAACGCTACATTCAGCAAAACCTGGGACTGCTTCAGGACGACAACGCTCCGATTTTCTTCTGGCCGTCCCGGCTGGACCCGGTTCAGAAAGGCTGCCAGCTTCTTGCGGACATCATGTACGACGTGATTTCCAAGTATTGGGACAACAATCTGCAGATCGTGGTGGTTGCCAACGGAGAGTATCAAAAGGTGTTCCGGGATATTGTGCTGCATCATGGCTTTGAGGAAAGGGTGGCCGTCCAGAATTTCGACGAAAGGCTATCCCGCATCGCCTTTGCGGCCTCGGACTTTGTGCTTATGCCGTCCAGCTTCGAGCCCTGCGGCCTGCCCCAGATGATCGGCGCCATATACGGGTCCCTGCCCGTGGCCCACGACACCGGCGGCCTGCATGATACGGTCTGGCAAATGAACACCCAGCAAAACAAGGGCAACGGCTTTTTGTACCGGTTTCAGGACACCCATGGCCTTTGGTGGGCCATTGACAGGGCCATGGACTTTTACTTTCTGTCTCCGGAAGTGCGGGAAGCCCAGGTCGCCCGGGTGATGCGTCACGGCAAGGAAAATTTCAATCACGAAGTCAACGCACGTGCGTATATCGACCTCTATGAAAAAATGCTCCATAGGCCGCTGATAGGCGGCGGGGGCGGAAAGAAATCCTCCCAGTCATCCTCTGATGGAGAAACCGAGTCATAATATGACGAAACAAGGAGGCCCCAAGGAAAAGGCGCCCGGTCTGGTTCGTTCGGACCCGTTGCTCAAGCCTTTTCTGAAGGACATTCTCCGGCGCGAGGACAAAATCCGCGCCATGCACGACCGGCTTGTCCCTAAGGGAAAAAGCCTGGAGGAGATCGCCTCGGGCCATGAGTTTTTCGGGCTGCATTTCCAGGACGGCGAGTGGATCTTTCGGGAATGGGCGCCCAACGCCGACGCGGTGTATCTAACGGGGCCTTTCACAGAATGGCGGGAGAAGGAATCCTGCCGCCTTCAACGAATCGACGGAAACGGCGCGTGGGAAATCCGCCTGCCCCGGAGGGCATTGCACCATGAAGACGTCTATCGCCTGAAAATCAAGTGGGCCTGGGGCGAGGGAGACCGCATACCGGCCTACGCCCGCCGGGTGGTTCAGGACTGGCAAACCGGCATATTCAACGCCCAGGTCTGGAAGCCGGAAAAGCCCTACGCCTGGAAGCACGGGGATTTCATCCCGGAAAAGCCGTTGTTGATCTACGAGACCCACGTGGGCATGGCCCAGGAAGAGCCCAAGGTCGGCTGCTTCAACGAGTTTCGGGAAAAGATCCTGCCCCGGATTAAAAAGGCGGGCTACAACACCCTTCAGGTCATGGCCCTGCCCGAACACCCCTATTACGGGTCCTTCGGGTATCAGGTCTCCAGCTTTTATGCGCCCTCCTCCCGGTTCGGAACGCCCGAGGAGCTTAAGGAGTTGATCGACGCTGCCCACGGCATGGGGATCGCCGTGGTCATGGACATCATCCATTCCCACGCGGTTTCCAACGAGGTGGAGGGGCTTTCGTGCTTTGACGGCACGCCCTATCAATATTTTCACGACGGGAAGCGCGGAACTCACCCGGCGTGGGGATCGCGCTGCTTTGACTATTCCAAGCCCCAGGTGCTGCACTTTCTCCTGTCAAACTGCCGGTACTGGCTGGACGAGTTCCGCGTGGACGGATTCCGGTTCGACGGCGTCACCAGCATGCTGTATCAAGATCACGGCCTGGGCAAGGCTTTCACCTGCTACGACGATTATTATACCGAAAATACGGACGAAGACGCCCTGGTCTACCTGGCCCTGGCCAATCGCCTGATCCATACCCTGAATCCCCATGCCATCACCGTGGCCGAAGACGTCTCCGGCATGCCCGGCCTGGCCATGGACGAAAGCCAAGGCGGGTACGGCTTTGACTATCGCTTCGCCATGGGCGTGCCCGACTATTGGATCAAGCTCCTGAAGGTCCAGCGGGATGAAGACTGGCACATGGGAAGATTGTGGCACGAGCTCACCAACAAGCGGACCGACGAAAAAACCATCAGCTACGCCGAATCCCACGACCAGGCCCTGGTGGGCGACCAAACCCTCATTTTCCGTATGCTGGAAGACGATATGTTCTGGTACATGTCCCTGGATCGCGAAAGCCTCCGGGTGGACCGGGGCATGGCCCTGCATAAAATGATCCGGCTGATCACCCTGGCCACGGCCGGGGACGGGTATCTGAACTTCATGGGCAACGAATTCGGACACCCGGAATGGATCGACTTTCCCCGGGAAGGCAACGACTGGTCTTACCACTACGCCCGCCGGCAATGGAGCCTGATGGACGCGCCCAACCTGCGCTACGGCCTATTGGGGCGGTTTGATCGGGACATGATCGACATGGCGAAACAAAGCGCCCTGCCCTCGGGCCAGGCGCCGATCATCTTGCGAGAGGATGAAGACAGAAAAATCCTGGCTTTCTTAAGCCATGGTTTGGTTTTCGCCTTTAACTTCCATCACACGGAATCCTATGCGGATTGCTTGATCCCGGCTCCGGCCGGGGCTTATTCCATTCTCCTGGATACCGATCGCCAAGCCTACGGAGGCCACGGCAGGCAGGATCGGGACATCCAACACTTCACCCAGCCCGGCCCCAAAAAAGGCGAAAACTATTTAAGCCTCTATTTGCCATCTAGAACGGCGTTGGTTTTGGGGATGGGTAAATAAGTAGCAATTGGGATGCAACATCAGATAATGAGATTAACCACGGAAGACACGGAAAACACGGAATATATATTTTCCGGAGTTCTATATTTTATGCCTGGCATCAAGATGGGTTAGTCGCTTATTCTGGGATGTCTCTGTGAATTCACGGGAACGCCAAATGCTGAGATTTTGGGGGACGTCTTGAGATTTTGGGGGACGTCTTTGATTATTCTACTAACAAGGATTTTGTGTTCTCGGGGACGTCTCTCAAAAACTCAATAACTCCGTATACCATTAAAATCATGGATTATTTTTGGATGATTTACAGATCGTTTGAAGATTGAGTCAGGTCGGCGGCGGACGGGGTGGGTTGAATTTCTGGTTTTGTTTGGTTTTGGACAGAGCGTCCGTCCGCTGGAAGTTTCCGGTTTCCACATGCAAAAAGGTAGCACCTACTGCGCTGGCGCGCCCAGGCAAGACACTGCTTTGCCTGGGGCGCCCGCCTTGATGGACGCCATCCCTTTGTTCATAACATAGGGATTCCACACTCTGAACGGTCGAATTACAGGTCGCTTATGCGACCCAGACAGGATAGTGCCTTGCCAGGACGCCCTGGAATGGCGGTTAAAATCTTCATCCCTTGATTTCTTCGTCCGCAGCGTCAAAAATAGCATCCATGTATTTGTAGGGGAACAAATGCCCCTGATCTTCCAGCCTGTGGAGGATGCAGTCCGGAACATTTTGCTCCAGGTTCAAACCGAATTCAAAAGGAACCATGTGGTCCGCCGTCCCGTGAAACACATGCAGCCTGCATTGTATTTCGGACAGGGAAAATCCCCAGTCCACATAGTGGACCGCCGCGTCCGTGGTAACGCCTTGCGCCCCCTGCTTGAAGGCCTCGCGCTGATCGTTAAGAAACAATGCCTTAAATTCCGGCTGCGCGGATATTTCCTTATCGCTGGGGCACAGTTTTTTCATAAAGGCGTCATAGGTTGCTTCCGGGGCGACTTTTTCGCTGAAATTCATCAAGTCAAAAAACATTTTAAACAGGCGGGGGTGGGATTTGGACAGGCCGACGGCAACCTGATCCGCCTTGGACTCCAGGTATTTTTCCGCGCTGGGCAGTTCCGAAAAATTCGTATAACCTGCGCAGGTAATATTAAAGAGCAGGCGCTCCTGCAAAGCATACGCGCAAACCGTGGTGTGGGCGCCCCCTCCCGACCATCCCATGACGCCGAACTTCCTGATATTCAAGGCGTCGGCAAGTTCTTCAAGGTCTTTTGGATAGTCCAGCAGCTTTCGGTTTTCCAGGAATGTCGACTCTCCCATGCCCGGGCGATCCGTGGCGATAAAACGATACCCCCGTTCCAGGGCTTTGGCATGAAATAAGGCCCCTTCCAGGCGGGACCCAGGGCCGCCGTGAGCATAAAACACCGGGACGCCGTCCGGTTTCCCAAACTCGGCATAGGCCAGGATTCTCCCGTCTTTCAAGGTGTGATGCTTTGTTTCCATTGTGTACGTCCCTCCTCTATGCCTTAGTCCCCGTGAACAGATTTTTACCATTTTGAGGGAATGTCTTTGCAAATAAGAGGCCAAGCCGAATTTTTCCTATCGGGGTTTATCGGGGGCGGCGCAGATATCCAAGCATAAAGCCCCCCCTGGATTCCAGACGGGAGTCAGGACGCTTGAAAAGGCGGAATGACGCTGGATTCCCGTTTACGGGCGATCCTGAAAAGTGGATCTCCCTTGCGGGGATGAGGGAGAACAGAGGCCGCCGCAATCAAAGGGGAGTGAATGTCTTTCTTCACCTTCATTCAAAGATTCCTCCACTTCTCAGGCTCTTGGAAATGAATTTTATCATTATGGATAACAGGTTATTTTTGTTGGGTTTCGCAAGCTCTACCCAACCTACGCTTCTTTTTGTAACAGATTGATTTTATGCGATATTTAAAAAATATAAGGACGCTGGATTCCCGACAGGGACGCTCGGGATGTTGATGCAGGTTGTGGGGCGTCCACTGCCTATACGATTAAACAACATATCGCTGCGCTCCTGGCAGGATAGTGCTCTCTGCTGGTACTGTCCGACCAAAAGACTTCAAAACACAGAATTTATCGAGATCATTTCATAGGTGATTTCTGTATATTCTATGGACAAAAATCAAGATAATAAGCAGATGCAACTTTCAGCTATTGGATAACTGATAAAATTTTGGCAACTTCAGCAAGTAGTTGGCTTCCGGAAAACGGTTTTGAAATAAACGGATGGTTATACTTTTGATTGTTTTCGGAGGAAATATGTTCTTCAGAGTATCCAGACATAAACAGGGCCTTTGCCTCCGGATGATATTTGAGAATTCCATTCATAATTTCCGGGCCTTTCAGGCCCGGCATTATTACGTCGGAAAGCACCAAATGAATGGGCTTGTTATAAGCACAGGCGAAAGACAGGGCGCTCTCACCATCCTCGGACTCAATCACATTATACCCTTTGCGCCTTAGGATCTTGCATGCCAGCCTACGAACGGCCGCCTCGTCCTCAATCACCATGATAGTGCTTTTACCCGGAACATCATCACGCGCCTTATCAGGAGACGGCAAAGGAACTGGCGCCTGGGCGCCTATGGGCAGGTAAATCATAAATGTAGTTCCGGTCCCCGGCTGGCTCAACACTTTAACATCCCCTAAATGTTGCTTTACAATGCCGTAAACCGTGGAAAGCCCCAAGCCGGTGCCCTTGCCCATAGCCTTTGTGGTGAAAAAGGGTTCAAAGCAGTTTTGCGCGGTTTCCGGGTCCATGCCCAAGCCGGTGTCGCTGATCTTCAGCAAGGCGTATCGTCCAGGAGTCACTTCCAGGCAATTGCTGCATATTCCGGGTTCATCCAGTTCCACCGTCATGGTTTCAAAGAGAAGACGGCCCCCGCGGGGCATGGCGTCCTTGGCGTTGACAGCCATATTCATCAGTATTTGCTCGATCAGGGAAACATCAGCCTTGACCCAGAGGGGAGTTTCCTCCAACGCAAAATCCACCGCCACGTCTTCTCCGACCATCCGGTTCATCATTTGCCTGAAGCCTCGAATCACTTCATTCAGATCCATGGGCTTTAGCGTCATTACTTGTTTTCGGGCGAAAGAAAGCAGTTGCTTTGTTAGGTTTCTGGCTCGAACGGCTGCCGAAAGAATCTGTTTTAAAGGGTCTTGTTCGGGATCGTTCGGATGTTTGTCCGCCAATAAGAGATCGGCGTATCCAATAATGATCATTAGCATGTTGTTAAAATCATGGGCCACGCCTCCAGCCAACCGGCCCACGGACTCCATTTTTTGCGCGTGATGGAGCTGATCTTCCAGGTTTTGTTGCTTTTCCTCCGCTTGTTTGTGAGCGTCAATGTCGCTGATCACCATCCGGCAAACCGGGTTTCCGTCCTTTGTTTGAGCAACAGCGGCTTCCAGGCGGGACCATTTTGGATTTTTTTCCGCGTCCAGCAGACGCAGTTCGCACACCTGGGGGGAACGTGTTTTAAAAAGTGTTTTTCTGTGATTGTAGTATATATCCTGGTCGCCGGGAAAGATGTAACGGGACAAGGGCTCGGTTATCAAGGATCCCCGGGCCGCGCCCAGTAAGGAGGCGGCGGTCATATTGGCTTCAAGAATCAAACCTTTTTCGCTGATTGTGCAATAACCTACAGGGGCCAAGTCATACAAGTCGAAATACATTTCCCGAGAGGACTCCAGTTCCAATTGAGTCCGGCGTAGCTCTTCGTTCTGCATTTCCAGTTCAATCTGATGAACCTGAAGCTCATGGAGCAAGCGCCGTACTTCCTCGGGGGAGAGGTCCTCAACGGCGGGACGCCGGCGCGCCGCCTTTTCCTCCGCTATCCGGCGCAGTTCCCGGGCCTGTTCCCGATCGAATATTGTTTCCGTCATTGCTATGTCCTTTTATGCCCTTCCCTTTCTATGGTCACGATGGCATAAACCCTTCCGGATTTATCAATCAACGGAGTGGCGGTCAGCAGAATCTCCACGATCCGATTACTCTTGGAGAGGCGTTGGATGCTTTGCGGCTGCAGAATAGTGGCTTGGGCGCACTCCCGGATTTTCAACAGAGTGGTCTCGTACTGATTCCCGGGCAGCATCTCGCAAATATTCATGTTCAGAGCTTCAGCTTCGCTCCAGCCGAAAATGCGTTCGGCCGCGGGGTTCCAGGCCAGGATGCGGCCCTCCATATCCTGTACCGTAATCGCGTCCTGCACATCCCGAAGCACTGCCGCCAGGCGGTTTGCGGACTCGGACTCCATCAAAGCCTCCCGCATGGTTCGGTTTTCCGTGATATCCGTAAAGGTGAGCACGGCGCCTTCAATCACGTTTTCCAGCGTGCGGTAGGGCCGGATGCGCAGGAGGAACCATTTGCCTTCAAGGGTCCGGGCTTCGACTTCTCTGGGAACCAGGTTTTCCAGTACGGCATTCACATCCTCAATCAGGGAGTCATAGTCTTCCAGGTTGGATACAATATGACTGAGTGGGCGGCCCACATCCGTTTGAATCAGGTTTATCACCTGGGTGGCTGTGGGAGTAAAACGCAGAATGCACAACTTGAGGTCCACGAAAATGGTGCCGATTTCGGTTCCCGCCAGCAGATTGTTCATGTCGTTGTTAATGCGAGTCAGTTCCTCAACCTTTTTTTGCAACTCCGCATTGACCGTGGATAATTCCTCGTTAACCGACTGGAGCTCCTCCTTGGAAGTCTCCAACTCCTCGTTGGTGGATTGCAACTCCTCGTTGATGGATTGCATTTCTTCATTGGAGGAGTTAAGCTCCTCATTGGTGGTCTGCATCTCCTCCAGGGTGGATTGCAGATATTCGTCCTTGGCCTCCAGTTCCTGGCGCAAGGCGGTAATGGAATCGGCGTCCCCGGGGAGGGGGGCGGAAGCCGGGTCCATGGATAGCGCCTTGGAAGGGGCGCCGGTATTCTCCAAGCTCCTGGTTTGAGCTTTTTCAAGAAGAATTAAATACAGCTGAGGGCCAGAGCCGCCTTCCAATGACTGCATGGGTACAGGCTGTATGGTGAGGTTGGTAAGCGTAAATTCACCGTTCGTTTTCACTCGCAGCCCGGGATGGCGCACGGTTGCCCTTTGCGAAGCGGCTTGATGCAAGGCCAGGGCCAGTTTTCCCTTAAGACCTTCACGAGCCATTTTCAAGGCATTCATTCCCGGCTCTCCCTGGGCCGGTTCCAGGTAAAGGCCCGATCTTCCGTAAAGGTAGAGAATATCTCCTTGCTTGTCCACAAGGGCGCCAACCGGATCATACTGCTGCAGCAGCGTCCTTTCCGTGATCTCCCGCAACGGCAGTTTGGGTTCCACAGGGACCTTTCTCCACATTCCCAGAACAGTTTCATTATTCGCATTAGGCGGAAAATACCGGTCAATTCCCGGCCCGGGACTTCTCGGCAAACCTTCCTTTCGATGATAAAGCTTGGATTTGGCGTCCACACAGTCAAACAAGTCGGCGTACTCGCCCACGCTTTCAGAAGTCCCCAGGAATAGAAACCCATCAGGTTTCAGCGCATAATGGAAAAGGGGAATAAGTTTTTTCTGCAGAGTTCCCCCCATATAAATCAAAAGGTTCCGGCAACTAATTAAGTCGAGCTTGGAAAACGGCGGGTCCCTTATCAGATCCTGTGTGGAAAAGACCAGCATATCGCGAATGCTCTTATTGATGCGCCAAGCGCCTCCATCCGGCTCCAAGGAAAAAAACCGCCTCAGGCGTTCCGGGGATATGTCGCCGGCAATACTGGCCGAATAGACGCCTGCACGGGCCGTATCAATAGCGAGGCTGTCAATGTCCGTAGCAAAGATCTGCACCTGCGCATTGGTCCCCAATGCATCCGAGCACTCCTTAAGAAGCATGGCAATGGAGTAAGCCTCTTCGCCTGTTGAACAGCCTGGGACCCAGACACGGATTAAGGCGCCCTGAGGCTTGCTTTTAAAAATACGCGGCACTGCCAGGGCTTCAAGGGCCTCGAAGGCCTCGGGATCCCTGAAAAAGCTAGTGACGCCTATTAGCAAATCCCGAAACAGGGCTTCCACTTCATCCTGATTTTGCTGTAAATAGCGAAGGTAGTCCTTGACGCGTTCAATTTGCTGGATAGCCATCCGCCGCTCAATGCGGCGGATGATGGTGTTTTCCTTGTAATTGGAAAAATCGTGGCCGGTTTGGGCGCGTAATAGAACACACACCTTTTCAAGGATATTCTCATTTTTTTTCTCGGATTGATGCATTTTCGAAATTGCCTGGCCTCCAAAAGCGTGTGTAACATATTTAATGAGCTGAGCAGGCATATCAGCAGGCGCTAAAACAAAATCCACCAAGCCGGTGGCGATGGCGTTGTGCGGCATGCTGTTGAACGTGGTGGATTCGCTGCTCTGAGCCATCACCATGCCCCCTTCCGCCTTGATAACGCGAACACCCGCGGCGCCATCATTTCCTGCGCCGGAAAGCACTATTCCAATAGCACGCTCGTGCAGATCCTGGGCAAGGGAGCGGAAAAAAAAGTCGATGGGGAGCCGCAAACCGCGCGGCGCCACAAGCTCCAACAGATGGAGAGATCCATTACTATAAGCCATATTCCGGTTGGGAGGAATTATATAGGCGCAATTCGGCTGAACCTCCATCCCATCCGAAACCTCAAACACCTGCATGGGGGTGCAGCGTTTAATTAATTCCACAAGAATGCTCTTGTGGTCCGGGGCCAAATGCTGCACAAGAACAAATGCCATGCCAGGGTCTCTGTCCGCGGGCATTCCGGAAAAAAATGATTCAAAGGCTCCCAGCCCCCCGGCGGAGGCGCCGATAGCGACGATGGGGAAAGATGCGCCTCTATCGCTGGAAGGATCCTCCGAACCCACCTTTGTGTTGGATTTTTCTCTTTTTGATTCTTGGGAGATGATTTGTTTTTGGAGAGGCATGGAATCTCACTCTCGTGAACTCTTCACTCAATTTTATAAAAGCGGCAAAAAAGAAGCGCCCATGAAACAAAAAACTCTAGCTCCATGCCTTTTGAATGGAAAACGCTTCGGCGCAAATGGCCTACTATGATACGTTTTTAGACTTTATTTTAGACACGGCCTTTGTTTTGTGTCCATCAAAAATTTGCAAACGCATTGATTCACCATGGTCAGAAGGACGAATTGGCTGATCTTCAATCTTCCTTCCGAAACCGCATTGGCCTCACCTTTGAGTAAATGGTGAGAAACATACCGTGTTAACATGCCTCCTCAGATTATCCACAAAAACCTTATCTTCCATGTTTTCCGTGGTTGGAAATAAATGGAAATTAAGACGCTGGATTCCCGACAGGGACGCTCGGGAATGACGGCAGAAAAAAACCGGCCGCCCGGGGGAATCCCGAACGGCCGGCTTGGCCTCATAACAGCCGCCTTGTCAGGTCAAGGGGCGATTACATTCTTTAATTAGGAAAGCAGAGGCATCATGTAGCTGAAGATGCTTGTTCCGCTGTCGTGGGGCTTGTCATTGGCGAGGTCGCCGATTTTGTCCCAGTTGTCGCGGATTTCTTCGGGGGTGATGTCCCTTTCTGCGTCGCCAATGCATGCGCCGTCGCCGGATACGATGGCGGTTCTGGCGTACCAGCCTGCTCCCATGGCGAAAATCTGACCGGTGGTCTGGTTTTCTTCGGAGCAAAGATACAGCACCATGGGGGAGTTGAACTGGGGCCTGAGTTTTGCGCCCATTTTCTCGTCAATGATGTCTTCGGTCATACGGGAGTACGCCGTGGGGGCGATGGTGTTGATCTTGATGTCGTACTTGGCCAGTTCCAGCTTGAGGGTGTTCATGATGCCCACAACGCCCATTTTGGCGGCGCCGTAGTTGCACTGGCCGAAGTTGCCGTACAGGCCGGAAGTGGAAGAAGTGAAGATAACCCTTCCGTAGCCGTTTTCCTTCATGAGCTTGACAGCGGGCTGGGTCACGCAGAAAGCGCCCTTGAGATGCACGGCGATGACCAGGTCCCATTCTTCTTCCGTCATTTTCAGGAAGGAACGGTCGCGCAGGATGCCCGCGTTGTTGATCAGGATGTCCACCTTGCCGAAATTATCCACAGCGGTCTGCACGATGTTGGCGCCGCCTTCCATGGTGGCCACGTTGTCGTAGTTGGCAGCCGCTTCGCCGCCGGCGGCCTTGATTTCTTCCACAACCTGATCGGCTGCAGAGGTGCTGGCGCCGGAGCCGTCGCGGGCGCCGCCGAGATCGTTGACCACCACTTTGGCGCCCCTGGCGGCCAGTTCCATGGCGTACATCCTGCCGATTCCTGCGCCTGCTCCGGTTACTATAGCCACTTTTCCGTCAAATCTAATATCAGCCATCCTACTCCTCCTGCTTTTCCGCCCGGGCTCTCGCCTTGGGGCTGTTTATGTATTTATGGTGGTTCCCATGGGCAAAGCCGATTGGCTTCATCTTAGAAGGAATACAAAAACCACCTTATTAAACATGAGTCAAGACAAAAATGCCCCGAAAATAAACGATCCACCCAAATTTCTACATTCATTGACAAGGAGAGGTACAAAAATAATAGAATCCAGGAAGTAAAAGTTCAAATTAGAGCGAGCGTTCGCCATTATCCGTCAGATTTTCCCCCCTTCGGCGGAACCCCGGCGCCTTGTCCCCTCTCAAAGAATATGGTAGCAATGGGAAAAATGCGATATATCTCATATTCAGCGTTGAGGTCACCCTAATTTTACTTACAGGCGGCGCCATATGACGGAATCCGGCAATTTCAGCAGCCCAAAAAATCCCAGCCAGGAAAATTACGTGAAAGGGCTGGAATATCGGGAAACCCTGTACCGGCGGGTGCTGGAATCCACCCAGGAGGGGTTTGTGCTGGGGGATGAAGACTGTGTGATCAAGGACGTCAACGACGCTTTGTGCCGGATGACCGGGTTTACGGCAGGGGAATTGGCGGGCAAGTATATGTGGGAGATTTACGACGACCAGACCCAATCCTGCATTGCTCCCCAACATCCTGAAATGCGCATGTCCCGGGACCGCCGCTTTGAAGGCGCCCTGCTGAAAAAGGGAGGCGGAACCATCCCGGTGGCCGTGCACGGCAATATTCTGACGGACGACCTTGGCCGGGTGTTGGGCAACGGCGCTTTCATCGTGGATCTGACCAAACAGAAAGAGGCGGAGGACCTTTTACGGCAGTCCCTGGAACAGAGGGATCACGCCTTGCGAAGGTTGAACGACGAACTGGCCGCGGCCGCCAAGTATGTCAGGTCGGTTTTGCCGGAGCCTTTCAGCGACAGGGGCGTGGCCGCCAAGTGGAAGTTTCTTCCCGCGGAAACCCTGGGCGGGGACACCTTCGGCTACCAATGGCTGGACGACGACCACTTTGCCATGTACCTGCTTGACGTGAGCGGCCATGGAGTTGGCCCGGCCCTGCTGTCCGTCTCCGTGGTGAACATGATCCGGTCCGGAACCCTTCCGGACACGGACTTTCAGGAGCCGGCGCAGGTACTGGAATCCTTGAACAAGGCCTTTCCCGGTGAAAAGCACGACTTTATGTTTTTCACCATGTGGTACGGAGTATACAATCGGAAGACCCGGGAGTTGAAGTATTCCAGTGGAGGCCATCCGCCGGCCCTGTTCATGGAGCACATTCCCGGGCAGCCGCCCAGGGCGAAAAATCTGTCCGTAAAGAATATCATTCTGGGTGCGAGGGAAGACGCCTCCTTCAGCCAGGAATCCACCATCCTGGAGAATCCCGGGTGCCTGTACATTTTCTCGGACGGCGCTTTTGAAATCACCCAGCCGGACGGCGCGTTCTGGGGCATGGAAGGCTTTTGCCATTACATGGAGACCCAGGCCTGCGCCAACCCGGAGGCTCTGGACGCCCTGGTCTCGCATGTCACGGAATTAACCGGATCAGACCGTTTGGGAGACGATTTAACCATCATTGAGGCCAAGCTCGGGCTGCCCGGCGCCTGACAAGAGGGAAATCTTTTTGGATTTAGCCGGCTTTCTGAGACGCTTTTAGCTTCCGTATCGATTAACGACATTCATCAATCATTCTCTAAAAACTCCATTAAAAACGGCATACGCTTTGCATAAATCTACCTGTGAGTTTTCAAAATACGGCAAGAGTTCCTTTTCCGGTCCATAAACGGCTTTTCTTTGCTTTTCAGGCGGAAGAGGCTCTTTCCGCGCTCTGGATTAACAAAAGGCCGGCGCTGTTTTTGGGAGATGGATATGCCTGAAATATTGATTATCGACGATGAAAAGGAAATATGCACCATTTTTAAAATGACGCTGGAAAGGGCCGGATACTCTGTGCGAGCGGCCCAGGACGGCGATGAAGGGATTCGTTTGCTTAAGGAAAAGCCCGTGGACCTCCTGATTGTAGACATCATTATGCCGGATAAGGACGGCATTGAGACTATTGTGGAAACGCGCAAAAATTCCCCGCACGTCAAAATTATGGCGGTTTCCGGCGGGGGGCGCATATCTTCGAATGAATACCTGAGAATGGCCAAAACGCTCGGCGCCAACGTAACCCTGGAGAAGCCCGTAACGAGGGACGTGCTGCTAAGCACGGTCAAGGAGCTTTTGGGTTAAAAATTTTTCTCCATATCAAGAAGTCGCCTCCACTATTACATATTTCCTCCCCCATGATTTCGTATATCAATCCGCTGTTGGCAAAATTGTCAAATAGTGAAAAATGTCGGGTCGCTTCGTACACGCGCCCTATGTTTTAAACTTTTATGCGGCAAGACGGCATCTTTATAATTCAAATACGCTTCTCCGCACGGGTGACCCGGCCTACGCGATCTCAATTTAACATTCTAATTTGATTGTAAAATTCGACCTAAGACTTTTTGTGCGGAGCCGCCGGGGGTGTTGATGAAGATGACGAACCGGGTCAGGCCGTCCGAATCGCCTTCGGGGATGTAGCCCACCAGGGTGCGGACCCCGTGGAGGGTGCCGGTTTTGTACCAGACTCCATCTTCATAATGCATCAGGGTTTGATAAGGCTGGAAAGCCCGCAAAACCTTCATCATCTGGGAGGCTGTAATCCGATTTTTCCGAGACAGGCCGGAGCCTTCGGCCACGATCAGGTCTTTGATCTCCAATTCCTTGGCGGCGAATTCCCGGGCCGTGTTGACCGCATTTTCCAGGGTGGCGGGCGCGCCTTTTTCGTGTGCGCCCACGCTCAGAAAAACCTGGTTCACAATAAAATTATTGGAAAATTCCAGGGCTTTGCCCGCGACCTCGGTGAGGGAGTAAGGGGACTCATGCTCAAACAGGAGCGTATCCCCGGGCTTCACCCTTCCCAGAACGACTTCGCCGCATGCCACGCCTTTTTCCCGGAGAAAATAGCGGAGCAGATGCCCAGCGTACAGGGTGGTCTGCTCATGCTCCTGCGTCAGCAAAGCCCTGCCTCTGGGGAGCTTCTTGGAGCGAATAATTGTTTCAGCAAACGGGATGAGCGGCGTCTGATCTTCGGCGGAGGCCAATTTTCCATTCGCGTCATAGGTAAAAAACACGGTGTTGAAATTCACGCACAAAGCGCCTACCGGCGCGTCGTAGGGATTGGCCGTGGATCCGGTCCCGGGAATTTCCAGGGGCGTCTTAAAATAGGAGGAATCCAGCACGATTTGCTTGCAGGACTTGGTTCGGGAGGCGATTTCTCCGGCCAGGGGCTCCAATACTTCGGAAATGAGCAAAGGATCTCCGTATCCCTTGATTTTCAGGTTTCCTTCTCCGTCCTGATAGATTTCCGTCTTAAAGTGAAAATCCTCCCCCAGTTTATTAAGGGCCAGCAGGCTGGTAAACACTTTAAACGTGGATGCAGGCGTGCGCAGGGCGTTGGGGTTGTATGAATAAAGGATTTCCCCCTTGGAGTTTTCCGCCAATAGGGAGTCTTTGGGCCCCAATAGACGGGCTATGGACTGGGGCAGGTCTTTTGACGCGTCCAAATCCAGGGAAGGCTCCCTGGCCGGAATCCGGCTTGCGCTCACGGACAAAAGGAGCATGCAAAGAAGCGGAAGAATTCCGTAATTCCATAGCCTCCTTTGCTTTTGCCGATTCCCGCTCATCATGTTCCTTGTCAGGTTCGCCATCTTTGGTTCGAAGCTTTGGCCTTTCTATCAACCATATTGCTTCCCGGAAATCATAGCCCCGGAGTCATGGTTCCTTCCCCCCTGGCGGGGGAAGGACAGGATGGGGGGCGTTTGAATCCGGAAACATGTCACCCCCACCCCAGCCCTCCCCCGTCAAGGGGGAGGGAGTATAGCTTATCCGGCTTATCAAATCCTCACCTTTGGGATTGTACGCCAAAGGCGTCAAAGGGCGCCAAAATTTAGGCGCTCTCTTTTATTACATCAGGTACTTGATCAACACAAACCCGCCGATGAGCATGATGGTGAAAATGACGGCCAGCAGGTTGAAGTATTTGTCGATATAAGGCTTGATGGTCGGCCCGAAATAATAGAAGCAGGCGGCCACCAAAAAGAACCTGGCGGAGCGGGATACGGCCGAAGCCAGGCAGAACACGGGAAAGTTGATCTTAAACGCCCCGCCTGCAATGGTGAACAGCTTGTACGGGATGGGCGTGAATCCGGCCGCGAACGTAATCCATGCGTCGTAGGTCGCGTAGAGTTCCTGCACGTGGACGTATTTGTCGGTCAGGTGGTAGAACTCGATGATTTTAAACCCTACCGCGTCCATGAATTGCCAACCCAGGAAATACCCGAACATGCCGCCCAGGATGGACCCCACCGAGCAGTAAGCCGCGAACTTGAAAGCCTTCTTGGGCATGCCGAGAGCCAGTACAATCAACAGGGCGTCAGGCGGGATGGGAAAAAACGAAGACTCGGCAAAAGCCAGAATGGCAAGGGCCCAAACGCCATGGGGGCTTTCCGCCCATCCGATCACCCAATTGTACAAACGCTTCAGCATGTTCTCCCGCTTTCCTGATGGATTAAAAAAATGGAATAAATAGGCTGTCCTGTGAAAGAATGGGACGGGACGTTCGTCAGGCTCGCCCTCCCCTGCCCGGTTTAGGATGCGAAAAGGCGATCAATCCCTCCACCCCTGCTCTCCCACCAGTTTAACGAATCGGCAGGCGCCAAGGTCGGATTCGTGAATTCCGTTTTCATCCCGCACGATTTTTTTTAAGGATTGTACGCTTTGATCCCCCACCGGAATGATCAGCCGCCCCCCCATGGCCAGTTGGCTGATAAGCGCTTTGGGGGTTATGGGCGCCCCTGCGGTGACGATAATGGCGTCAAAAGGCGCTTCGTCCTGCCAGCCCAGCGTTCCGTCAGCGCACCGGGCCACAATATTATGAAAGCCCAGTTCGTCGAAAATCCTGCGTGCGCCGATGAACAGGCTGCGAATCCGTTCAATGGTGTACACCTTGTAGGCCAGTTGGGCCAGGACGGCTGTCTGGTAACCGCATCCGGTTCCGATTTCCAAAACCCTGTCCTCTTTGGTCAGGTTCAGGGCCTGGGTCATTTCCGCCACGATATAGGGCTGGGAAATGGTCTGCCCCTCACCGATGGGCAGGGGAAAGTCCTGATACGCCTGATCATGCAAAGCCTCGCTCACAAACAGGTGCCTGGGCACGGTGTCCATGGCTTCCAGGACCTTGGGATCGCTGACGCCGCGGGCCTGAATCTGGGTTCGGACCATTTGTTTGCGGCGCCCGGCGTATGGATCGTTTTTTAAAGGTTTCAATACAGCCCCGCATTGATTTGTAGGGGAATTCCGATGCTCCGCCCTCAGGGGAAAACCATAAGGGATTGCGGCTTGCCAGTGGGCCATACTTATCAGCAAAAAACCTTTTCCGTCAATAAAAAGCCCGCTTTTCTACAAGTTTACAATCCGCCGGCCCTGTGTTAACTTTATCCGGATATAGAGTTCTTGAACGTAGGTGATTTCCTTAGGAGGAAGCCATGAGTTTTGCACAACGCCTGCTGAAAAAAATCCAAGTGGACGCCCTTGCCCAATCCGTCAGGTCCAGCATCCGCCCCCCGGGAACCGAGGCCAAGGTGGACAAGGAAGCCATGCGCAGCCTGCTGGGCATGCTGGGCTTCAGCCAGACCGAAGCCCGGGACATGGAGTTTCAAGTGCTCGCCCCCAACGAACCCCAGGGCCTGATCATGGTCATGGACAACGAGCTGGCCTTATATAAAGGTACTAGCGTGGAAGACGTGGCCATGCGGAAGAACCCGGTGGTCAAGGAAATGGTCAAAATCCGCAACATCCGGAAAATCCTGTCGGACAAGGACGTGGTCATCAGCCGCCGCCAGGACACCGTGGATCATGTGGCCGGCATGATCATGGGCGATGTGGACCTTTCCTTCGACAAATCCGACATAGAGGAAATCAGAGCTCTTTCCGTCAAGGCCCTGGCCGGCCTGGACCTGCAGGGCATCGGAGACGGCGCGGCCATGTTTTCGGAGTTGTTGGGATTTACGGACCATCCCTGGACCAAAAGGAAGAATTCAACGGTCGCCAAGGGGATTTTGGACCGCTCGGACCCGAAAAAGCCCCTGTTCGGCCCCTGTCTGATTTTTGACAAAGGGGCGGCCAGAATCCTCTGGCTGGAGAAGCCCATGGACCTCTCCAACAAGGAAAATCGGGAATTATTCAAGGCAATTGTCAATGGCGACCGACTGGCGGACAAGACCGGTTCCGAGGTGTTCGATATATTGACGGCCATGGTCATGGAAAAATTCGGTCTTGACAATGGAGGCCGGGTAGACTTGAAAAACCGGGGACAATGATTAGCTTGTTGCGGAAAACATCGTTGTTCAATTTTTTGACGATAAGGAAAAAACATATGCATTATGAAGGCAACATGATCCGGCCGCCCAGCGAGGCGAACAGCATCCTGCTGCAGGCAACCGTAGGTTGCTCCCATAATAAATGCACCTTTTGCGCGGCTTATAAAGGCGAACGCTTTAAAATCAAGTCCGACGACATCATCATGGAGGACATCGCCTTCGCCGCCCAATATTGCCGGCGTCAGGACCGGCTTTTTCTGTGCGACGGGGACGCCTTGATCATTCCCCAAAAAAGATTGGTAAAATTTTTAACGGAAATCAAAAGGCAGCTTCCGTGGGTAACCCGCGTAGGCACTTACGCAAATCATAAAAGCCTGTCCATGAAGAGCCTGGACGAGCTCAAGGAGTTGCGGGAGCTTGGCCTGAAAATTGCCTATATGGGATTGGAAACAGGGGACGACCAAACCTTGAAGCATGTCCGCAAGGGCTGCGATTCGGAAAAAATGATCGCCATGGGCAAAAAATGCCGGGAGGCGGGCATTCAACTTTCCATCACGGTTTTGGTCGGTTTGGCAGGCAGGGAGAGATCCCAGGAGCACGCCATCGCCACCGGCAAGGTGTTAAGCGCCATCGACCCTGAATACGTGGGGGCGTTAAGCCTCATGATCGTGCCCGGCACGGAGTTGTATACGGAGTATGAAGCGGGAGACTTTCCGATTTTAGAGCCGGATGAAGTGTTGACCGAACTGGGAACCATGATCGCCAACACCAATCTGACCAACGGACTGTTCCACGCGAATCATGCGTCCAATTATTTGCCCATTCGGGCCAAAATGCCCGAGGACAAGGAAAAAACCCTGGCGCTCATCAACAAGGCCTTGGACGGCAAGGTCGCCCTCAAACCGGAATGGATGAGAGCTTTGTAAATAGTGTGAGTTGGTTTTAGGAAAAATTGAAGGAATAAGGGACATATGAATCGCGTTGAAAACGAACGCGATTTTAATATGGTGCGGAGGACTATTGCCTCGGCGTGAAAGCAACCGGGGCGTTAAAGATGTTAGCAGCACTGAGATACCAAATGGGACCCACGCAAAACCAATCGGTTAAGCTGGCCTTTGTAGCTGTCGCTATAGCCGGATTGGTGTTTATGCATCCTCCCATGGCCGCCACGCTCTTTCTGACGGCCCTGCCCCCCGACAATCCCTTGCCTCCCGCCCTGCCGGACGACACCCCGGAAGAATCCCTGGCCTTGACGGACGCCGCGGAAAGAGAACCGGCCCTGGAACTGGAAAGAACAAACGAACTCCAGGACCCGGCCGGGGACATGGACGACGTGAATCTGGCCGCCCTGGACGCCTGGGTTCTTGACCGCAAGAGCGACGTGGATTCCAGAGTCCGCCAGACCGACCAGGAGTGCGACTATCTCACCCTTGTCAATTCCCTCCGCCAGGAGCAGTTTACGGGCGACCTGGACGAGATCAGGGAGCGAGGCGTGCTCCGCGTGCTCATCAGCATGGGGCGCACCAACTTTTTCTTTTCCCACGGCGAAATCAAGGGCTTTGAATACGAGCTTTTCAGGGAATTTGAAAAAAAAGTCAATAAGGATCTATCGCCCAGCCAAAGGCCCATCAGGGTGTTTTTCATCCCAACGCCTTTTGACGAAATGATGGACAAGCTGAACCAGGGCTTGGGCGACGTGGTGGCCGCCGGCATGACCATCACCCCGGAACGCTCGAAAAAGGCCCGGTTCACCCAGCCTTATATCCGGAACGTGAACGAAGTGGTGGTGGTTAACCGGGAGGTTAAAAACCTGAACAGCCTGGAAGACCTTTCCGGCAGGCAGGTTTACGTCCGCCCCGGCAGCAGCTATTCCGAACACCTGAACAAGCTGAACGCCTCCCTGGCCGCCAAAAATCTTGCGCCCATCAAAATCGTCCGGGGCGATTCCAGCCTGAATACGGACGACATCCTGGAGCTTGTAAACTCCGGGGTCATAAAGATTACCGTGGCCGACAGCCACATCGCCACACTTTGGGCCAGGGCGCTGCCCGACATCCGGGTGCACGAGGATCTCGCCGTGAACACGGGCGGAAAAATCGCCTGGGCCGTGCGCAAGGACACCCATCAGCTTCGGGCGGAACTAAATGACTTCATCCGGTCCCACCGTAAAGGGACCTTGATGGGCAACATCTTTTATGACCGCTATTATAAAAACGCCTCCTGGATCAACAACGCCATTTCGCCCCAGGATCAGGAGAAGCTCTCCCCCCTGGAAGACCTCTTCCAAAAATACGGGGATGAATACGGCTTTGACTGGCTGGCCCTGGCCGCCCAGGCCTACCAGGAATCCGGCTTTGACCATACCAAGACCAGCCACAAGGGCGCGGTGGGCGTCATGCAAATCATGCCCAGCACGGCGGCCGACAAAGTGGTCAGCATCCCGGATATTAACGATCTGGAAAACAATATCCATGCGGGCGCCAAGTATCTTTATTTTCTGAGGGAGCATTACTTCAACTCCCCGGACATCTCCCCGGAAGACCGGGTTTTGTTCGCCTGGGCCGCCTATAACGCGGGCCCCGCGCGCATCAATCACCTGCGGCGGGAAGCCGCCCTCCAGGGCCTTGACCCCAACAAATGGTTTTACAACGTGGAAAAAATGGCCGCCATGGACATCGGCCGGGAAACCGTGGAATACGTGGCCAACGTCAATAAGTATTACGTCGCCTTCCGCCTGGGCTACGAAAGAAGCTGATCCTCCGCAAAAGCTCCTCACTTCATTTTTTGTTTTAGGATATCAAATAAAAACGTCGGGTCGCTTCGCGTTGGTTCCCTTGCCGGTTATACCTCACAGGCAAGGATAAAGCCTGCCTCGGCAACATATATATGCCTTGCTCCGCATGACCCGACCTACGCTTCTCTTGGTCAACATATTGAATCAATTAATTATTTATGTAGGTCGGGTTACGAAATCCGCCAAGGATGCAGCAAGCCGGCCTCAACGCTCGTGGACTTCAACCCGACAAAATTTTTCTAACCCACTGACCCATGAGCAATGCATAACAGGTTATTATTTAACATAATATTAACATTTAAACATAACTATTTCAATAGTTTATAATATTCATGCCCACGCGGAGCATGGGAACGAGTTAAAAATGGCAGGCACGGGGGCCTGCGACTACACGTTTGCCTGCTTTCGCCATGAGTACTTTGTAGATGCGCCCCCCTGTGGGCGCCCAAAAAACGCGCTTAGCGTTTTTTTCCACTAAAGCATGGGAACAAGTAGTGCTCAAAGACGCTGGATCCCCGCGTGCGCGAGGACGACGGACAAGGGTGATATCTCCCGAGCCTCGTTTTAGGAAGATGGAGGCATAAGGCAAAGGGTAAAAGGGTAAAAGTACAAAGGGTTATTTTTTGGTCCTGACGCAACGAAACCCGACATAGACGCCCCTGCTATCCGGATAGTACCTGACGCGGAACGCGCAACGGGCATTGTCCTGATCGAAGTCCCAGGAGCCGCCGCGCAGCACCAGCCATTGCCCTGGTTTAACGTCCATGGCAAAATCTTCCGGGTCTTCTTCCGGTTTGTATCGGCTTCGGGTCCATTCATACACATTGCCCGCCATGTCGTAGACTTTTTCAGGCGTCGCACCTTGAGAAAAAACGCCTACTGCCGAAGTCTTTCCAATTTCCGACTCACGGGTATTGCAGTAGCCGTCCTCCCACTCTCCCCAAGGGTATTCCCGCCTTTCCTTGCCTGCAGCGGCGGCCTCCCATTGCTGCTCTGTAGGGAGGGAATATACAAATCCATCGTTCTGGAATTCGGTCAACCAGTTGCAAAAAGCGGCGGCCTCGTACCAGCACACCCCGACCACGGGGTGGTTAGGGCAATTGAAGCGCCTTTCATTCCAATGCATGGGCTGTGTTTCATTTACGCCTTCTAACCAAAACGGCCTCTGTTCCGTCCAGAATTTGGATTTCTTATATCCATCGGAATCCATGAACTTTTTGTAGCATTGATTCGTAACCGGATATTGAGATATTTCAAATTCCTCCAACTCCACTTGACCGTCTTGATAAGGGTAAGTCCCGCCTGGAATCCTGACAAAGGCCTCCAAATTCCTTCTGTCCCCCAGGCGCCCCAGAATCTCCCCCGCGTCAGCCCTTGGGATAGGCGCCAACTCCTTTGATTGAATTACCTTTTCCAGCCTTTCCACAGCCAATTCCACAAGTCCGCCGTCTCGTGCGTTTTTATGCATGTCTTTTAAAGCCCGGCCGGCCAAACGCCACTGGTAAAAAGGTTCCACGTCATCCGAATTAAGCAATTTATTAACAATGGCATGGGAAATTTTGCGGTTATCCTCGGCTAAAAGACCTATTAGCAACTCCACAACCTCTTTGTACCATTCATCATTCAAGAAAGGCTGGACAGCCTTCCAGTAATCCATGCTATTGGCTTTCAGCCAATGGGCGCACAAATACTCTTGAAAGGTAAGGTGAACGAATCCGTAGGCGCCATTATCCCTTTTTAACAAGCCGCAGCGGGGCTCGATGCGCTTGAATTCCGCCTCCACACGGCGCCTGTATTCCCATTTTTCTTCATCTGTCTGCAATTTAAAAAAACGGGAAAGTATGTCCAGTGCGAAGGCTTGACCCTCGGATTTTTCATGCTTTTTGTGCATTTCCCAGGCAAAGGCGCTTAAAAAATCCTTGACCGGCCCCGGATTTTTAAAACGGCGGGCCAAAAGGTTGTCCACGAATTTTTTGTACAGCTCAGCCCGCTGGCCGGGCAGTTCCTTGTCATTATAATAAAGCAGGCAGATGGCCGTAAGCATCAAAGGGCTTTGAGTGAGTTCCGAAATGGACTCATGGCCTTGAATGCCTGCAATAAGGTCCTGGGCCGTGCGCTCCCCCATGGTCAATGCCTTTGAAATAACAAAAGTGAACCACTTATTGATGAACTCTTGTATTTGCTCCCAATTCAAAGGTTCTATTTGTACATGGTACTGCCGGAACGGATTGAGGGCGTCTCCCTGCAACCCGTGAGGGCGGCCGGACCAGACCAATTTAACCCCATCGTACTTATTGGCGAAATTGCTGAACGCCTCGACAACCAAATTACGGGTTTTCTCCGGGATTTCGTCCAAACCGTCCAAAAGAAAGACCGCCTTTCCCGCGGTTGAAAATTTTTCGATGACCGAATACTCCAGGACGTTTTCCATTTGAAAAAAATAGTGGTCCAGAATGGTTTGAACGGACAACGGTTCTTTAGGATCGCGCTTTTGAAGAAAGGAGGACAATCTGCTCAAAAAGACAAGCACGGGCAACCGCCCGCACAAATCCCGAAACCAGGGTTCGGGGCATTCTTCATGGGCCATGCAATAGGCCATATGCTTGAACAGGGTGGTCTTGCCCGAGCCGGGCTGGCCTTCCAAAAGCATGTGGGGCAGATGGGGGATGAGGCTTTCCACGGATTTTAGGCGCTCCCGCTCCTCCCGCATCCCTTCAGGATCGGGATTCTTCTTTTGTCTCGGGTCACTACCGTACAGCGGAATAAAAATATCCATTAATTCTATGGGGACGGCCTTTCCGTCCGCCTGCAAGCGGTCCGCGTCCGCATATATGCACTTGTTGTTGATCCAGTCGAGATAAGATTGGGGGATTTCAAGCACAAGCGCCGGGCAGACTGTTTCAGAGGCGTCCTCTTTCCAATAAGGTACGTCAAAGGATTTTTTGCCGTCATCAGCCGTGTCTGAATCCGGACCCCATTTGCCCCGTTCCGAAACATACTTCCTAAAATCCAAATTCACACGTTGCTTTTCCCAGTCCAAAGTGACGTATTGAAATCGGTTGGGATAATCGCTTTTGTGATAGGCTGCACCCGCCTGAAAGTTGAATAGTTGCCCGTCGTATGTATTGGCGAAGCCTCCGGCTGCGTCATGCAAATGGCCGCACAAAATAAAAAAATGGTTCAGCCGGTTGGCGCACAACCGGCTATCCTTCAGCCACAGCCATGACAGGGGATGATGGAACAGGCATATGTTGGCGTCCGTTTCTCCTTTTTCCTCCATGGCTTTTAGGGCCTGCTCTATCTGATATCGGCCGATGGCGATCTGATTCCTGTCCTCCTGATCGTCCGGCAGTTGGCGGCACATCCAGGCAGAGTTCAGGCCAACCAATCCAATCTTCTTGCCGGTTTTAGTTTGGTGGATGTTTACAAAGGGGGCGAGGTCCGTTTCCACAGGCTTCAGGTGAGGGCAAAGCTCTGCGGCAAAGGCGAAATACTCCCGCATGCCCTTTAGTAAATCATCCCGGTATTCCATCAACTCCGCATCCAACTCCTGCAAGTCGTCATACCGGGGGATGTCTTTGGGGCGGTATTTCTTCCGATTGACGTCGTGGTTGCCTGGGACGATGTACAGGCATTCGGGAGGCAGGTTGACGGCGTCCACCAAATCCTGAAAAAATTCTTTCGCCAGATCGTATTCTTCTTTTATTCCCTTAAAGGCGATGTCGCCCGTCACGGCGATGATGTCGGGTATAAGGCCCTTTTCCGCATCCTCTTTCACTCTTGTAATCAAGGGATCAAGAACCAGGGAACGATCAAAGGTTTTGGCTTCACTGTTTTCAATATGCAAGTCGGAAATATGAAGAATGGTAAAATCATCGGACATGGTGAAATCTCCGGGAGTCTGCATTGTTTTACAATATGGATTCGAATGAAGGCTGGAACGGATATTTTTATACAAAAGGTTGTGCCATATGACAACCATAAGATGAGGATATATGTTGGATTGAAATAAAACGGCTTTAAAACATGTGCTGCGCACCCTGGCAGGGTACTGCTCTGCCGGGGCTACCCATTTTCTTCGACAGCAAGGTTGTTGGAAGCATCGCCTACCCCAAAAAAAACGTCGGGTCGCTTCGCGTTAGTTCTGTTACCGGTTATACCTCTCAGGTTAGGATAAAGCCTGCCTCAGCAGCAAATATATGCCATGCTCCGCGTGACCCGACCTACGTTTCTCTCAGTCAACATATTGAATCAATTAATTATTTATGTAGGTCGGGTTACGAAGTCCGCCTTGAATGCAGCAAGCCGGCGTCAGGGTTTGTGGACTTCAACCCGACAGGAATGCCCATGATTGATGTCGGAATTCTCCTTTCTTCATTCCCCCGTGGAATCCAGTCCCAGGCTTTGGCGGAAACACAGGTCCGCTCACAATATGTAATTTCAACAGCGGAAAGTTCGAACGACATGTGCTGCGCACCCTGGCAAGGTACTGCTCTGCCAGGGCTTCCCACTCTCTTCGACAGCAAAGTCGTTGGAAGCGTTGCCTAATCAATAAAAACGTCGGGTCGCTTCGCGTTGGTTCCCTTGCCGGTTATACCTCACAGGCAAGGATAAAGCCTGCCTCGGCAACATATATATGCCTTGCTCCGCATGACCCGACCTACGCTTCTCTTGGTCAACATATTGAATCAATTAATTATTTATGTAGGTCGGGTTACGAAATCCGCCAAGGATGCAGCAAGCCGGCCTCAACGCTCGTGGACTTCAACCCGACAAAGTTTTTCTAACCCACTGACCCATGAGCAATGCATAACAGGTTATTATTTAACATAATATTAACATTTAAACATAACTATTTCAATAGTTTATAATATTCATGCCCACGCGGAGCATGGGAACGAGTTAAAAATGGCAGGCACGGGGGCCTGCGACTACACATTTGCCTGTTTTCACCAAAAACACTGTGTAGATGCGCCCCCCTGTGGGCGCCCAAAAAACGCACTAAGCGTTTTTTTCCACTAAAGCATGGGAACAAGTAGAACTCAAAGACGCTTGATCCCCGCGTTCGCGAGGATGACGGATAAGGATAATGCCTCCTGAGCCCCTCCATGGGGATTTCCGGGGACATGAACTTATCTCCCCGACCGTCATACAATTCACGGAGCATAAACGTGGAGATAAGTATCATGTCCCCTGGAAATCGTTATCCCTTATTACCGATTATATCATTCCCTCAGTCCCCATGAAAACGCATACCAGGTATAATCAAACCCAATATTGTGATTGAAATAATAATGGTTTCAATGTCTTACAATATGCATTCCCACGCGAAGCATGGGAACGAGTTTTTAAAAATGCGGCGGAACAAAGTCAGGGAAAACAAAAAAACCGGCCATGCTTTGTTCTGAGCATGGCCAGGCTTTTTTATTTTCTATGGAACAATTTGTTATTTATTGGAAAACAGCAAACTCTTCATGCAGGGGTAGAACACGTTCATGAGGGTGTCCTTGACCCATTGCCGGTATTCCGGGCCTTTGGGCTCCATGCCCAAAACCTGTGCGTGATAGGACGCCGCCCCCACGCAGCTGAAAACCACGGTTCCAAAGCCGTAAAGCCACATGCGCACCCTTTCGTCCGATTCGGGCAGGGGCATGTATTCCTTGAAAAGCTCCAGGGATTCTATCAGGAAACGGGTGAGGTGCTCGAAACCGGGCATGTCCTCGAATTTGTCCAACTGGGCGATGTTCTGCATGCATCCCATCATGACGTCGGGATTTTCAAAGCTGTAATCCAGGGTTTTATCCACGAACCGGGTCATGTTCTCACGCATGGACGGGCTGTCCAGCTCCTTGATGATCTCGGTGACCGCGGTCCGGAACTCGCCCAGCAACTGACTGGTAACCGCCTCGAACAGCTCCGCCTTTTTGGGGAAGTAGTGGTACAGCAGGGTGAAGTCAAAGCCGCCTTCCTCCCCGATCATTCGGATGCTGGCCGCGTTATAGGGATATTTGGAGAACACCCGGCGAGCCACGGCGATGATCCTCCGGCGAGTGGCCTGGCCTTTGGTCTCTCCCCTGCGAACCCGGGTGGTGATCCTTCCCTTGCGGATTCTCAGGGCGGATTTTTCGATGTCGGCAAGCAGCTTTTTAAAAGCCGGGCTGGTGGGCCCCAGGGACATGACGTTTTTGGCCGCGCCCTTGATGCGTTTTCTTACGGCGCTGGCGCTGTGCAGCAAGGCGCCCTTGCCCGCCCCGAGCGGGTCGGGGCCGCTTTTCCTTGATTTGGCAAAAAACAGCCTTTTCACCGAAGGATACAGCACGAACACAAACAAGTCCTTGACCCATTCCCTGTACTCCGGGTCGTTGGGATTGATACCAAGAACCTTGCCGTAAAAATTGGCCGCTCCCACGCAATTGGCCAGCAAAATGCTGGAGCAGAAAAACACCTGGCTGATATCTTTAATGTCCGCCTTAAAATAACCGCTGGCGGCGAACAGCGCCAGGGTGTCTTCGTGGAATCCCCGCAAATGCTCCATGCCGGGGAAGGCGTCCTTGACGTTATCCACGGCGCCCATGTTCAGCATCATGATGTAAAAGGCGTCGGGATTGTCAAAGGCGTAGCCCACGAATCGTTCGGCCAGAACCTTTGTGTTCTCGTACAAAGGGCCGTTCAACTCCATGACCATTTCGCCGGAGGCCTGATAGTACTCTCCAATGAGGCTCTTGGCCACGGACTCGAACAATTTGGCCTTGGACTTGAAATGGTAGCGCACAAACGAATGGTTGAATCCCCCCTCCTGGCCGATCATCCTGATGCTGGCCGCGTCATAGGGGTAATTGGTGAAAACCTGTCTGGCGGCGTCCGTTATCCGCTTTCTGGTGGCCTCGGTCTTTTGCTGGCGCTTGGAGGGTTTGGCCGGTCCTGTTTTTTTTCTTCCTGAAGGGGTCATGGTTATCTCTTTCTCAGTGTATTTCCACCCTGCATCAAAGCCTGATCCCAAAATACGATTAAATTATAAGGCGCTCAATGTTTCCCGGAGGTCTTGGCGAAGATTGATTCTCCGCCGACCGCTTAAATTCGTCCAGGCCGGATTTTTTCTCCAACCGGGCGAGATCCCCCCTGAGCCATAGATTTCATATTCAAGGCGTGTTATCAAATAGTTTCTTGATAAAGATCGGAAGAATGCTGGCTTTTTTTTAAGGAAGGCTGTATATTTGAACGATCGGTACAATTTCACCCCCGGCCGCTCCGTGCATTGCCTTGGGATTATTGGCGGCCAGTTTTTATCCTTCCCCCCAAATGTGATTGTGGAGGCGCAAATGGGAAAGTATTCTTCCAACATCATTGCTGACAGCCTTGCCGGCGCAGCAAGCTACAAGGGAGACAGAGAAGCCATCGTATACGGAGACGTCCGCGTATCGTGGGAGCAGCTTGTCAACCGGACCAATCAAGCGGCGCAGGCCTTTATTCGCCTGGGCGTAAAAAAAGGCGACAAAGTCGCGTTCATGTTCCACAACACGCCTGAGTTCGTGGAAATCAACCTTGGAATCCAGAAGGCAGGCGGCATACCGGCGCCCATGAATTACCGGCTTGTGGCCCCAGAAATTGAGTTTCAGGCCAATCATTGCGACGCCAAAATCTTTCTTTTTGACGAAACCTGGAACGAGGAAGTGGAAAAGGCGGCGCCCAACCTCACCGCCATCAAGCATTTTATCTGCAAGGGAAAAACCAAGCTGAAAGGCGCCCTGGATTATGACGAATTCGTAGCCGGAGAGCCGGCCATGGATCCGCAAATCCCAACACAGCCTGGCGATCCCGCGGTCATGATCTACACCGGAGGCACCACGGGATTCCCCAAGGGGGTGCTGCTTTCGTACCAGGCCCATGTGGACATGGTGGCATCCCTGGTTTCCAACATCGTGGTGTATGTTTCCAAGATGAATCTTTCCACGGACAAGTTGAAAAACCTCACCGAGGACATGTCCTTTCCGGCCGTAGGGCTGGCTCTGCCCCTGTTGCAGACCAAACTGTTCAAACGAATCATGCAAAAGCAGGGAACTTTGAAGTTCATCAATTCCAGGCTGCTTAAAATCATAAACAATCCCGGCCGGATAAAAATGCGTTACAAAAACCCTTTGGGCTTTATGTTCCCTTCCATGCCTCTGTTTCACGACGCGTCCTACGCCATGCTCATGGCGGGAATTTTCATGGGCAATATGCGGTTTATCCTGATCCCGGGCTTGAGCTTCAACCCGGACAGGGTCTTTAAAGCCATCCAGGACGAAAAGCCCACCATCCTGGCCAACGTGCCCACAGGCTGGAAAAAACTGGTCAAACACCCGGACGCAAAAAATTACGATGCGCGCTCCGTCAAGGTGTGCATCTCAGGCGCAGGCGTCTGTCCTTTGGACGTGAAGAAGAAAATGTTCTCGACCTTCCCCAATACGGTGGTTGCGGACATGTTCGGCCAAACGGAAATGACGCCCGTGACAACCTTTAAAATCGATGCAGATCCTTCCACCCTCAAAGACCGTTCCGTAGGCGCCTCCATTGTGGAGGTGAAAATCGTGGACGATTTGGGCAATGAGGTTCCCAAAGGGGAGCACGGCGAAATCCTGTACCGCTCCTCCACCATCATGATGGGCTACTACAAGGACGAGGAAAAGACTGACGAGGCCATGGCTGGAGGCTGGTTCAAGAGCGGCGACCTGGGCTATATCGACCAAGACGGCGAAGTCCGCCTGTTGGACCGGAAAAAGGAATGCATCAACACCGGCGGCGAGAAAGTCTTTCCCGTGGAGGTGGAAGGCGTTATCGGAACCCACCCGGCTGTTGAAAACGTCTGCGTCATCGGCCAGGAAGACGAAGATTGGGGCACGCGGGTCAGCGCCCTGGTTCAACTCCATGCCGGCGATACGGCCACGGAGCAGGAAATCATCGAGCATTGCCGCGGCAAGATCGCCGGATATAAAATCCCGAAATCCGTGGTCTTTGTGGACGAGTTCCCCTTGTCTCCCGTGGGAAAGATTCTCCGGGCCAAGGTGAAGGATCTCCTGAGTCAATCCGCTTAAAAGCTGAAACGGCAAGGCTTGGCTGGCCTTATAGGCAGGAGGCGATTCCCTGATCTTTTATCCAACAATTGTTGGAAACAAAATATAGGAAATCCTGCTTGCACTTACGGCGCCTTTCAGGGTATTGTACCTCATCGGCCGGATGATTTGCCTTTTATCGATAGAATCGTCCGTCCGGGGCCTGTCTGTCTTGGAGGTTCACACAAACCATCAGGTGTGAAAATAAAACTTTAATTTACAAACAATTAAAGACGTAAAATCGGATTGCGATTTTTTCGGAGATTGAAGGAGGGACGTGACATGGGACCTTTGGAAGGGATTACAATCATTGAACTGGCCGGCATCGGCCCCGGACCTTTTTGCGGCATGATGCTCGCCGATATGGGCGCGACCGTCATCCGCGTGGAACGCACCGGTCCTTCCGGGCTTGGCAGCCTGCCCGGCGACGTGCTTGCCAGGGGGCGGAAATCCGTCGCAGTAAATTTAAAAAACCCGGAAGGCCAGGCAGTCGTTCTTAAGCTGTGCGAAAAAGCGGACGCCATTTTTGAGGGATTTCGGCCGGGCGTGGCCGAACGCATGGGCGTGGGGCCGGAAGATTGCTGGAAGGTGAATCCCAAGCTGGTATACGGCCGCATGACGGGATGGGGCCAGGAGGGGCCTTTGTCCCAGGCGTCCGGGCATGACATCAATTATATCTCTCTTGTGGGCGCTCTTCACGCTATCGGCCGCAAGGGGCAGACGCCTGTACCGCCCTTGAACCTGGTTGGCGACTTCGGCGGCGGCGGCATGCTGCTGGCTTTCGGCATGGTCTGCGCACTTTTGGAAGCCCAAAAATCCGGCAAGGGGCAGGTGGTGGACGCCGCCATGGTGGATGGCGCAGCCACCCTCATGGCCATGTTTTTCACGTTCAAAAATCTGGGCATGTGGAACGACAAGGAGCGCCAGGTCAACCTGCTGGACGGCGGCGCCCATTTTTACGATACGTATGAAACCAAGGACGGCAAATACATTTCCCTCGGTTCCATCGAACCCCAGTTCTATGAACTGCTTTTGCAAAAAGCGGAGTTGGACCGGGATAAGTTCGGAAACCAGATGAATTTCGGCGCATGGCCGGAGTTGAAGGTGGAACTCGCCGAGGTTATCAAGCAAAAAACCCGGGATGAATGGTGCGAAATCATGGAAGGTTCGGACGTCTGCTTCGCCCCGGTCCTCAATCTGAGCGAAGCCCCGGAGCATCCCCATAACAAGCTCAGGAAAACCTTCGTGGAACTGGACGGCGTGCTGCAGCCCGCTCCTTCTCCGCGTTTCAGCAGAACGGAGGCGGAACTGACCAACAGCGCTCCCAAGGTTGGCCAGGATACGGACGCCGTATTGACCGATTGCGGCTTTTCCGCGGAAGAAATCGCCAAACTCCGTGAAAATGGAGATGTGGCGTAGAGGCTTAACTTCTCAATGACAAACAAAAAGGCCGTATCGCTTGCTCCAACGGCAAAGCGTTACGGCCTTTGTTATAGTTCTATTCTCCGCTGCTGTTACTCGTCTTTCAGGACCGTCCTCAAATACAACTCGGATTCCGTTACCTGCTCCACGTCAGTATAGTAATAGTCGGAGGGATTGATCCCCTTTTCCGTAATGAATGTAGACAAGTTATCCAGAAACCCCACGGAATGGGTGATCTTGGGAAGCACGCCGTAAACAAAGACTAATCAACCACCTGTATAACGGGTGGCTTTGGCTTGCCCCCTGATAGGAGGCCTCCGCGTATGAGAAGCCCCTCGGGGGCTCATTTTTACTTTATAAAGCAGACCCGTTGGGCGCTTTGGTCCAGCAGGGACGGCAAGTCGGGAGTCTGGTTAAAGGATTTTCGCCAGACTTCATCGTCCTCCATGCAGAAATACGCCGCGGCCTGGGGCGCCCGTTTTTTAAGGGCTGCGGCCATGACCTGGAAAAGTTTGATCCGCAAGGGCTTGAAGTAGCGCATTTTGTTATCCAGGCCGGTAATGAACTCGCCGTAGACTATTTTGGATTTTTCAAAGCGGGATTCGATAACTGCTTTCAAATCCGGCATGAACCGGAAGGTTCCCAGGCTGATCCAGACCACGTTTTCAGGCGATACGTGGTCAAAAATCAGGTCCACAACCTTTTCGTATTCCTGTTCGCAACCGGGGTAAATCACCATAGGATCGAAATGGAACGCCAGGGGGTATCCCCAGGACTCGCATTTGGCGGCGGCCGCCAGCCGGGCGTGGAGAGGCGCGGTGTTGCGCTCCTGGGTTGCAATAACTTCCGGAGTGTTCACGGACCAAGCCATGATGGTTTTCCGGTTATGACTCAGCTTGTCCAGGCCCTGGATGTTCACGGTTTTGGATTTTAACTCCAAAACGGCGTGGTCCTGCCTGCCGAAACGCTCCACCAACCGGTGGGAAAGGCCGGACCAAGGCTCCCAGATCATGCTGTCCGTGAACTCGCCCGTGCCGATGCGCCGGATTTCCGGGTTTCGGGACTCCAAAACCTGATCCAATTCACTAAACAAGTCTTCGTGATTCACGAAAAACTGAAGCGCCGGCGGGTGGAAATAAGCCTGGAGCACGCAATAGGAGCAATCCATGGTGCAAAAGGTTCCGATGTGCAGAATCTGGTAGCCGCAGCAGGTGTATTCCTTGGTGCCCGGGCATTTGCGGACGAAAGCGCCTTTGTTTTTTGTGAGAAACAATACTTCCTTGGCGACTGAAATGGGGTCCGGCGCTTCGGCCACGCGCCGGAAAACGGCGGTGGGGCCGTCCACGACTTCCCGGGGGACGCCCTGGAAATAGTCCAGGATGGGTTGGATATTGGGCAGATCCTGCACGTCCTGGTCAATGTATACGGTGCGGATATTTTTAGCGGTCAGGGTCATCGATCCAGGATTTTCCTCAGGCCGGGCTTTTCGGCGATCTCGATTATAACATTATGGTTTTTTATAAGATCGTTGATATTTTTAAAGTAGAACTTTAACTCGTACACCTGCCCTTCAAAATTCGCGGGAGGGTCCAGACGCACTCCCTTGGGCAGGTTCAAGCCTTGCACCTCAGCCTCAAAAGCCTCTTGCGCACGGGTGATTTGGGGAAAACGGGTTTTCTTTAGAAGCGCCCTCGCCTCCCTGGCCTTTTGATTCATGTCCTTATCCGCATCGTTCAGGATGGCGGCGACTTCATCCGACTCCAGTACCGCCTTGCACGACAGGTCGTCCCGGGCGGCAATTTCAACAGCCAGGGTCAGGATTTCGCGCTGCTTGCCCAGGCTGAGGGCCAGGCTCCGAAAGAATCGGACGAAGGCCAGGGCCTCAGCCTCTTCCATTTCGTGCAGTTTGAGGGCGATGGGAAAGGCGATGGCGTCTTCTTTAACGCCCTCAAGGATTTCTTCATGCATGGAGCACAAGGACTCCACTTGCTCCATACGGCGCTGATTGGGTGGCTCCGTAAGGAACAGGGCGTCCTTGATCATGTCCGCCCTATCCTTCCAGGGAAGCCCGGCCCCCAGCAAAGCCAGGGACCGGGAGGTTTCCAACATATCCAATTCCCTCTGGCCGGCGTTTTCCGCCACAGCCAGCACGGCGCATTCCTGATCCGAAGTCAGGGGATCCACCACGCGCACCTGGATGCGGCGCATGTCCAGTTCGCGGCAGACGTCCACGCGGCGAAACCCGGAGATTACCCGGTGCATGCCGCCGCCCGACTCCTGCACCAGGGGCGGATTGATCAAGCCCAGGGATTCCACGGAACGTTTCAGGCTTTCATCATCTCCGGCGGAGCTGATCTTGAAAGTCAGATCCTGGGAGTCAATGGAATCCAGGGCAAGCCAATATGTCTCATATGGAGTATGCATCGCCCGCCAGCAGCTTCAGAGCTTGGAGATACTTATCCCTTGTTTTATCAAGAACTTCCTGAGGCAATTTGGGTCCGGGAGGCTGCTTGTTGAATTTGATCTCAAGCAGGTAATCCCGCACAAATTGCTTGTCAAAGCTGTCCTGGGCGCGGCCGGGCTCGTACTGATCCTTGGGCCAGAACCGGGAGGAGTCCGGGGTCAGAACCTCGTCAATGAGGATGATTTGGCCGTCGTCCGCGGCCCCGAACTCGAACTTGGTGTCGGCGATGATGATGCCCTTTTCGTTGGCCAGGTCTGCGCCTTTGGTATAGATGGCCAGACTCAGGTCGCGGAGTTTTTCCGCGGTTTCCTGACCCACGATTTCGGCGGATTGTTCAAAGGAGATGTTCTCGTCGTGCTCGCCCAATTCCGCTTTGGTGGAGGGGGTGAAGAGAGTCTCGGGCAGCTTTTCGGATTCCTTCAGGCCCTCGGGCAGGGAAATGCCGCAAACGCTCTGGGACTTTTTGTACGAAGACCAGCCGGAGCCGGAAATGTAACCGCGCACCACGCATTCGATGGCCTGGGGCTGCACTTTTTTCACCAAAATGCTGCGGCCTTCCAGGATGTCGGCGTATTGCCTGCACTTGACCGGGAACTCATCCACCTTGGCGGTGAGAACGTGGTTATCCACGATGTCTTTCATGACGTCGAACCAGAACAGGGAAATCTGGGTCAGGACCTTGCCCTTGTCCGGGATGGGATCGGGCATGATCACGTCAAAGGCGGACAGGCGGTCGGTCGCCACCATCAGGTAGGCGTCGCCCAGGTCGTACATATCGCGAACTTTGCCCCGTTTGGGCTCGGGAAGGTCCGGCAATTCGGTTTGCCATACGCTGCTTGCCATTATGTGTCTCCTCTTATAATCATTTACGTCGGGTTTCGGGGGGCTGAACCCATCCCGCGGCTATACAGAAGCCAATGCGGGTTAAAATAATATCACAGGGGAAGGATTTCCCCGGAGATCCCTTTTTCATCAACGGTCAGAACGCCTACGGTTCCGGTTTCCGTTCCCATGCTGTAGGAAGTGAAGGCGCCCGGATTGAACATGAGCACGCCTTGCTTCAAATGGTTGGCCGGAGAATGGGTGTGGCCGTATACAATGGCCTCCACATCATCGAATTCCTTGAAGATCCTGTCTTCCAGCCCGGTCCTGGAGCCGTGCCCGTGAATCAGGCCGATGCGGACGCCTTCCACGGTAATCACCTCTTTGGGGCTTAAAACCTGGGTGGAGTCCCGTTCGCACATATTGCCGCACACGGCCACGACCTTCTTGTCGATAAACGCGTCAAGCACCCGGATGCTTACCAGATCGCCGGCATGGAGCACCATGGAAACGTCCTTGAACTGACGCTCCGCCAAGCGAAACATGCGTTCGTTGGGCATCCGCATATGAGTGTCTGATATTACGCCGATCTTTGTCATGTTTTCTCCTCGCAAAAATCGAAAACTCTATTTATGCGGGCTTGGCCCCAGTATGTCAATCAATTATTCAATGAACATGGCGTCGCCGTAG
Organism: Desulfatibacillum aliphaticivorans DSM 15576; assembly: GCF_000429905.1. Classification (NCBI taxonomy): domain Bacteria; kingdom Pseudomonadati; phylum Thermodesulfobacteriota; class Desulfobacteria; order Desulfobacterales; family Desulfatibacillaceae; genus Desulfatibacillum; species Desulfatibacillum aliphaticivorans. Next base: position 65,477 of record NZ_AUCT01000025.1, read on the forward strand.
CTGAAAAAGCGGTATTTCTCGGCGACCGCCTCCTGATAGGCCGCCAGGATGTTTTCCCGGCCGGCCAGGGCGGAAACCAGCATGAGCAATGTGGATTGGGGCAAGTGGAAATTGGTGATCAAAGCGTCCACGATGTTGAAACGGAAGCCCGGCATGATGAACAAATCGCACATGCCGGAGCCCGCAACCACCCTGCCCTCTTTTTTTGAAGAGTATTCCAGGGTGCGGACGGAAGTAGTGCCCACGGCCACGACCCTGCGGCCCTGATCCTTGGCATGATTGATGGCCTGGGCTGCTTCAGGGCTGATTTCGTAGAATTCGGAATGCATTTTATGCTTTCGCACGTCGTCCACGCGCACGGGCATAAAGGTTCCATACCCCACATGCAGGGTGATGCGGACGAATTCCACGCCTTTGGCCTGGATGAAATCCAGCAGTTCGGGCGTAAAATGCAGCCCGGCGGTTGGGGCTGCCACGGCGCCCTTATGGCGGGCGTAGGTGGTCTGATACCGCTCCCGGTCGTTGCAAGGGGGCGCGTCCCCGTCCCTGCGAATATAGGGAGGAAGGGGGATGGCCGCGATGTCGTCCAGCACCGCTCCCGGCTCCGTGGGACACGTGAATTCCAATAGGCAAATCCGGTCTTCCGCCTTCAGGACTTTGGCTTTCAGGCCCTTGTCAAATAGCAGCCGGGATCCTGGCTTGGGGCGTTTGGAGGCCTTGACCAGGCATTCGCAGGCAAAGGGCTCTCCCGGGCCGGCCTGGGCCACAGGGCGGTAATCTATGATGAGCGCCTCCACCTTGCCGCCGGTCTCTTTTTTGCCAAAGAGGCGAACGGGCGTCACCTTGGTGTCGTTCACCACCATCAGGTCTCCGGGCTGAAGCAGGTCCGCCGCCTGGGCGAATTGCAGGTGGGCGGTCTGGCCGGTGTTCTTGTCCAGCTTGAGAAGGCGCGAAGCGTCGCGTTTTTCAGCGGGCGCCTGGGCGATCAACTCTTCGGGCAGCTCGTAATCGTAGGATGCCAGGGAATAAAAATCTTGGGTCGGTTCGGTCATTGTTTTCTTCAAGTCGGGCGCGCCAGGGACGTTATTGGCCGTTCTGGGCCGGGGCGCCTGCATCGGCGCTGAGGTTATCGAACCGGGTGTAGTCGGCGTTGAAATACAGGGTGAACTTGCCCGTGGGCCCGCTGCGCTGCTTGGCGATTTTGATTTCCGCCTCGCCGCTGTTGGAGCCGCCCTCCTCCTGGCTGTACGCCGCCTCCCGGTAGATGAACATAATCATGTCCGCGTCCTGCTCCAGGGCGCCGGACTCGCGAAGGTCGGCGATCTGGGGGCGTTTGTCGCTCCGCTCCTCCACCTTGCGGTTAAGCTGGGACAGGGCCAGAACCGGGATTTCCAACTCTTTGGCCAAGGCCTTGAGGGATCGGGAAATTTCGGAAATTTCCAGGTCGCGGCGTTCCGCCTCGGGCGGGCCTTTCATGAGCTGCACGTAATCGATAACCACGAATCCAAGGCCTTTGTCCTTTTTCAAACGCCTCGCCTTGGCCCGAACGTCCATGGCGGTGAGCACCGGGGAGTCGTCAATAAAAATCGGGGCTTCGTACAATTGATGGGCCGCGGAAACCAGCTTGGAATGATCGTCCTGGGCGAAAAATCCGGAACGCAGGTTGGCGGAGTTGACGCGGGCTTCGGCGCATAAAAGACGCCGGCAAAGCTGGTCGGACGACATTTCCAAGGAGAACACCAGGGTCGGAGCTCCGCCGATCACCGCCGCGTTGCGGGCGATGTTCAGGGCGAAGGCCGTTTTGCCCATGCCGGGGCGCGCCGCCAGAATAATAAGGTCCGAAGGCTGAAATCCGGCCGTAAAGGTGTTCAAGCGGGAGAAGCCGGTGTCCACGCCGGTGATCAGGGCCCGGTTTTCCGCTCTTTTGGCGATGGATTCCAGGGCCGAGTTGATCAGGCCGCCCAACTGACTCATGGACGTGCCGCCTTTTTCCTCAGCCACGGCGAAAATGGAGCTTTCGGCGAAATCCACCACCTCGCGCACGTTGCCTTTGTCCTCATAGGCCTTGGTGGCGATATCCGACGCACTGGAAATAAGCCTGCGCAGCAAGGATTTATCCCGCACGATATTGGCGTAATACACCGAGTTGGCGGCCATGGGCACGGAGTTGACCAGCCTGGACAGAAAGGCGGCCCCGCCTACGGCTTCCATTTCCTTCTGCTCCTGGAGCTTGTTGGCGATGGTCACCAAATCCACAGGCTCGCTCTGGCTGAACAGCCTGAGCATGGTTGAATAAATTTTAGCGTGGGCGTCCCGATAGAAGTCGCCGGGGCTAAGGATTTCCTGCACTTCCAGCAAGGCCTGATTATCCAGCAGAATGGCGCTGAGTATGGATTCCTCCGCCTCGATATTATGAGGGGGGAGTTTGGTCAGGGATTGGTCCTTGTTTTTGGCTGCCAACGGCGGTCTCCTAAAGGCAAAATTGTATTTTGAGCGAGCCTATCCTTAATAACATACTGTTATCACTTAGGATATAAGTAAAAACAAGCGGAAATTAATTGAATTTTTCGCCTGAAGCGGATTAGGCGATGGTAGCAAAAAACAATCCATTGGACAATCTGTTTTCCGTCAATAACGCCATGCAGCAGGGAGCGGCCTTGGAAACAAACAGCGGTGCGTCCAGACGGAAGTCCGGGCGCACCGCTGATATGATGCAATCCAGTCAAAAAAGGACTAAAGGCAGGGCTCTTAGTCTTCGGGAACCACTTCCACGATAATTTCCGGTTTGACGCCGGCGAACACGCGAACGGGCACTTCAAAGGTTCCCAGGGTCTTGATGGACTCTGCGAGCAGAATCATGCTCTTTTCCACTTCAACGCCTTTTTCCGCCAGAGCATCCTGGATGTCCTTGACTTTAATGGAGCCGTAAAGCCTGTCTTCTTCACTGACCTTGGCCTTGAGGGTGACTTTGACGCCCTCAATGCGTTTGGCCATTTCTTCGGCCAGGGCTTTTTCTTTGGCTATTTTGGCTTCCCACTTGACGCGCTTGAGTTCCACCACCTTACGGTTGGCTTCCGTAGCGAGCACAGCCTTTTTCTTGGGAAGCAGGTAATTCCTGGCGTATCCGTCAGCCACCGCCACTTCGGAGCCGATGAGACCCAGGGAATCTATGTTTTCAGTTAATATCACCTTCATTGTCGTCCTCCGCAAAACCTTTTTTCTGGAGCTTTCTGTAATCAGCCCACAGGTCGAATAATCCCAGACCCGCCAGCATGAGCATGGCGATGGGCCATGCAATGACATAGACCACGCAGATGATGAGAACCTGCTGAGGTCCGGGAATACGGAACTTGTTCATTTGAAACAAGACGATGGCCAGCCCGTTAAGCATGTAGACGGCCATGACCAAAATGCCCACGATCAGGGCCATGTCGTTGATGGCCGTCCCCTGGAAGAAAATGAGTCCGCCCATGCAGGCGATAGCGACCCAAACCAAGTGATCCGGCGCTTTCCATTCCCTGAATGGAACATAGTCGGGATAGGGCCATCCCATTCGCAAGTAAATTAACCTTGCAAACCAGATATTCAGCCAGGCGATGAGCATGACTGAGGCCAGAACCGCACCCAGGTAAACCCGCTTAATCGCTCTTATTAACGATTGGCGCTGCTCCTGAGTCAGTTCCGATTGTATCTGTTTCAGGAATTCGGGGCCCTGGATGGAAGCAACCAATTCCTCGAATCTCTGAAATTCCTCCTGCCCTTGGGCTTCGTACCGAAAGGAGTCGCCTTGAATCAATGTCAGGGCGGCTCCCCAAATCAGTATAAAGCCTACAAGGCTGTATACCGTCGTCTTTTCAAGGCTTAAGCCTTTTTCCAGGCATTCCTGGATAATGACGCCGAGGGAAAGGATGCTGGCATAGGTGACGACTTCTTCGCCGGCTATGTAATCGGCGCCGAACAGGGCGACGAAAGCAGCGGCGCCGGCCAAAATCATGACCGCGCTGAATCTTCCGTAAACCGCCCTGTAATAAACCATGGGCGCGGGCAGGATCAGTTCCAAAGCGGTTGAGAACCTGCCCAGCAGTATGGCCGCGACAAGAAAGACGCCGGTGGTCAGAATGCCCATGGCAAGATCCCTGCCGGAAGCTTTTACTCCGGGGATTGCCGTCATCCTGTTCCTCTCAGGCCAACCCTAAGCGTCCGGGGTGTTGCCCACAAAAGGCATCAGAGCAATGGCCCTGGCCCTTTTGATGGCCGTGGTCAGAGCCCGCTGATGCTTGGCGCAGGTTCCGGAGATGCGCCTGGGCACGATTTTGCCCCGTTCCGTAGTGAAATATTTCAGGGTCCTGGGATCCTTGTAATTAATCTCCAGGGTCTTATCAGCACAAAAACGACAAACCTTGCGGCGATGGAAAAACCTTCTTTTTCTTCTAAAAGCCATTATGCATCCTCCTCATCGGATTTCGGTTCTTCGGCGGGCTCCTCGGCGGGGGCTTCAGCCGGAGCTTCTTCAGCCGGAGCTTCTTCGGCCGGAGCTTCTTCGGCCGGGGCTTCTGCAGCCGGAGCTTCTTTGGCCGGGGCTTCCGCAGCCTTGGCGGCTTCTTCTTCAGCGGCCTTTTCGGCTTCCAGCCTGGCGGCTTCGGCCTTTTCGGCGGCGGCTTTCTGAGCGGCTTCCTTTTCAGCCTTGGCCTTGGCCACTTGTTCCTTCACGGCATCCAGGTCCACTTCCTCTTCCGTCTGGATGGTGAGGAACTTGAGAATCCGATCGTCGATGCGCATGATGCGCTCCATTTCCGCGATCAGGCTTCCTTCCGCGCAGAAATCCATGAGGACGTAATAGCCTCTTTTCTTCTTTTTGACTTCGTAGGCGAGCTTTCGGGCGCCCCATTCGTCAAAAAAGGCTATGTAGCCGTCGTGTTCCGCAATCAAACCCTGCATCTTCTCGAACAACGTTGCTCTGTTGTCTTCCGGAAGATCAGGATCCGAAATGAAAATAGTTTCGTACCTTCTCATCGTTCCTCCTCTCGGATATAGCCCTTTTTACAATAAAAAGAGCAAGGATCTAATATTTGGGGCGTACTGGCCCCTTTCTTTTGGCGGGAATGCCAAAAGAAGCCTTGTTACACGGAGGGCGCGGCTGTGTCAAGCATTTTGGAGCATTTTTACCTGCGCGACAATTATTACTTTAATAAAGAAGCGGTATATGCGTCACCATTACCCAACCAAGCCCGACTATGTATAAGGGATGAAAAGGCCTTGCCATGGATTGGGCCTTCATGTATAGAGGATTATTGATATAACCTTACCCCGTATATCTTTAACATCGGCTGGCTTCTTATCCTGGACCCCGATCCAGCCAGATGAAATCTTCGTATGGAATAAAGGCTGATTTTATATTTTGACATTCAAGATTTCCCATAACATCAAGACGATCATATGCGCCCTTGTCGCCTTTGTGTGCCTGACCAGCGCATGGCCTGCGCCAGCCCTGGCCGAAGAAGCGAGGATCACGGACTTTGTGGTGACCAACACCCGGGACGACTTATTGATATATCTGACTTTGGAAGGATGTTTCACCAAGGATATTGAAGAGGCTATCCTAACCGGCATTCCCACCACGTTTTCCATATTCGCTTCCTTATCCCGCCATAGAAGTTTCTGGATGGACAAGGAAATCGCAGATCTCACCATCACCCACGCCATCACCTATGACAGTCTGAAAAAAGAGTTCACCGTAGTCCGCTCGGAAAAGGAAGGCCCTCCTTTGGTGACCCGGGATTTTTCCGAAGCCAAAAAGGCCATGTCCGAGGTCGACAGCTTGAAGATCGTAGCCCTGGACAAGCTGGAAAAAGGCCATAAATACCAAGTGCAGGCTAAAGCTGAACTGGACAAGGTCACGTTGCCTTTGTATCTTCATTATGTGCTTTTTTTCGTGTCCGCCTGGGACTTTGAAACCAAGTGGTATACGATTGATTTTATGTATTAAACTCCGGTCGCAAAATGGCCGTTGGACCCATAGCCAGAGCCTGTCGCCATGCCGCTAAAGCTGAAAAATACCAAAGGGTTTAAAAACATTTCCGATGCGGAGAGAAAAAAACGCCGCCGGGAATGGGTGCTGGCGGTCCTCATCATATTTTTCATAGCGGCTCTCACCTACGCCCAGACCCGGGGCATTCAGTTCGGCAAGTCCATACCGGTTTCCAGCACTGTTCTGATGTTCATCATCATCAACATCAACCTGCTGCTGGTTATCATCCTGTTTTTCCTGGTCGTTCGCAACGTGGTCAAGCTGCTGTACGAACGGCGAAGCAGGGTGCTTGGCTCCCAACTTAGAACCAAGCTGGCTTTATCGTTCATCACCCTGTCCATCGTGCCTACGGCGGTTTTGTTTTTCTTTTCGCTCCTTTTCATCAGCCACAGCATCACGTCGTGGTTTAACGTCCCTGTGCTCAATTCTTTGGAAAGTTCTTTGGAAGTGGGCCGGGAATTGTACGAACAAGTGGAGTCCAATCACGAATTTTTCGTCCAGCGGGTCGCCTATCAGGTAAAAGCGAAGAACTACCTGGACCCCGACAGGAACAAGGCCCTCAGTCACTACGTGGTCATCACCCAGCGGGAATTCAACCTGGATGCGGTGGAGATTTACGGACCGGACGCCGCATTGACTGCGTTTTCTTCGGACCTGTTTACGGACTCCGGCGCCCTGCCCCCTTTAAAGCTGGCCGACTTGCAGAAGGAAGGGGATTCGGAAGAGAAAAAATTCTATACCTTTAATGTATCGCTTCCCCATGGCGAACTGGTTAGAACCATCGGGCCCATTCCGTTTTCGGAAACCCGCAAGAAGGCGGCCGGTTTTGTGGCGATTTCCACCCTCCTGCCCGCCAAACTGTCCAAAAATCTGACCTCCATCAAAGACGGCGTGGATTCCTACCGCCAAACCCAGATTCTAAAGGACCCCTTTGAGTCCCATTTGTACATCACCTTGTCCATTGTGGCCATGCTGGTGCTTTTTTGCGCCATCTGGTTCGGATTTCATCTGGCCAAAACCCTGACCGTGCCCATTGCCCACCTGGCGGAAGGCACCCGAAGGGTTGCCGGCGGAGACCTGGAATTCACCCTTCTAAAAATCGCCGACGACGAAATGGGCAGTCTGGTGGACGCGTTTAACAAGATGACCCGGGACCTGCGCATGAGCCGGGAGCAGTTGGAGTACACGGCTCTCAGGCTGGCGGAGCAGAACACGGAGATAGAAAATCGCCGGGTGTATATGGAGGTTGTGCTGCGAAACGTTTCCGCCGGGGTCATCTCTTTGGACGACAGCGGGCGATTCGCCACCATCAACACATCCGCGGAAAAGATGCTGGGGATTCGAGGCGAGGATATTCTCGGGCGTTCTTACAAGGACATGCTTTCGGGCGAGTACACCCTGGTGGTGGAGGAAGCTCTTGAAAAGCTCGAGATGTCCGGCGAAAACTACCTGGAAATCCCTGTCAAACTGATCGTGAACGAACGCCCCAGGAGCTTTTTGGTCCATGTTTCCGCTTTGGTGGACGATCAGAATCAGGACATGGGCATGGTGGTGGTTTTTGACGACCTGACCGAGCTGGAGCGGGCTCAAAGGCTGGCTGCATGGCGGGAGGTTGCCCGCAGAGTGGCCCATGAGGTCAAGAACCCCCTTACGCCCATTAAACTGTCAGCCCAGAGGCTTGCCCGGAAGTTCCAGGATCAGGTGGACGATCCGGTGTTCGGCAAATGCACGGACACTATTATTGAACAGGTGGACGTCATACGGAATCTTGTGAATGAGTTTTCCGCATACGCAAGATTTCCGTCCCCGGCTCCCACTCCATGCGATTTGCCGGCGCTGACGGCGGAAGCCATGGTTCCGTACCTGGAAAGCCCCGGAGAAATCAGGTTTGAGCTGAGCGCGGATGAAAATACGCCCAGGCTCATGCTGGACCACAGGCAGATCAAACGGGCGTTGATCAATCTGGTGGACAACGCCATCGCCGCCATTGAGGGCCCGGGCGCCATTCACGTCTCCGTGAAGTACAATCCCGGAGCGAAAACCGTCAGAGTGGAAGTTGCGGATACGGGCAAGGGCATCACCGCTGAAGAAAAAGTCCGCTTGTTCGAACCGTATTTTTCCACTAAAAAAGCGGGTACAGGCCTGGGCCTGTCCATTGTAAACACGATTGTGACGGATCATGGGGGGGCCATTCGCGTGGCAAACAACCATCCCAAGGGCGCCCGGTTTATCGTGGAATTCCCCGTGGAATAGTCAAGGAGAGAAACAAGCATGTTTCCAAGCATTTTAATAGTAGACGACGAGCCTTCCATCCTGGACTCTTTGGGCGGCATTTTAACCGACGAAGGGTTTGAGGTCGTCACCGCCCTGAACGGTTACGAGGCGATCAAGCAACTTTCCAAAATCTCGCCCGACCTCATGCTTCTGGATATCTGGATGCCGGGCATGGACGGGCTGGAGACCTTGAAACAGGTGCGCAAGGAGCATCCCTCAGTGCCCGTGGTTATGATAACGGGTCACGGAACCATTGAAACGGCGGTCCAGGCCACCAAACTGGGAGCTTACGATTTTATTGAAAAGCCCCTTTCCATCGAAAAGGTGGTGGTCACCATCAATAACGCCCTCAATTTCAGGCGGTTGGAGGAAGAAAACCTCTACCTGCGCAAGAAAGCCCTGGAGAAGCATTCCATCACCGGATTCAGCCCGGCCATCATGGAGGTGAGAAACCAGATCAACACCGTGGCGCCCACGGACTCCTGGGTATTGATTTCGGGGGAAAACGGAACCGGCAAGGAAATGGTCGCCCGCACCATCCATCATCTGTCCGCCAGGTCCGACCATCCCATGGTCACGGTCAACTGCGCTTCCATCTCAAAAAAGTTTATGGAAAGCGAGTTGTTCGGCCACGAAAAAGGCGCTTTTCCCGGCGCCAAGCAGCGCAAGCGCGGCCGATTTGAGTTGGCCAACCAGGGAACCCTGTTTTTCGACGAAGTGGGCGACATGGACATGGAAACCCAATCCAGGATTCTGCGGGTTTTGGAAAACCAGAAATTCCAGCGCGTGGGAGGAGGACGGACCATTACCGTGGACGTTCGCGTAATCGCCTCCACCAATAAAAACCTGGAAGAGGAAATCATCAAAGGCGCTTTCAGGGAGGATCTGTATTATCGCCTGAACGTGGTCCCCATCGCCATGCCTCCCCTGAAAGAGAGAGCCCAGGACATTCCCAGCCTGTGCGAGGAATTTTTCAAGGAATTCGCTGCGGCGGATAATCTGGATGAACCAAAAACCATCTCCCAAAACGCCTTGGAAGCCCTCATGCGCTACCCCTGGCCCGGCAACGTGCGGGAGTTGCGCAATCTGGTGGAGAGACTGGTGATTTCCACCAAGGCGTCTCATGTGGACATCAGGCACATACCGCCCGCTTATAAGGACTGCGCCCAGGAAGCCATCCAGGACTGCGGCTTGGACGTGTTTGAAGTAGACTCGTACAAAGACGCTCAAAAGGCCTTTGAAATCGCCTATATTCAGCGTCAACTGGTGAAACACGACAACGACCCGGACGCCACGGCTGCAGCCATAGGCATGGATAAGTCCGCCATTAAAAAGATTTTAAAAAAAATCAGGTAATATGCGCATCATTGCAGGAAGCCGTAAGGGCAGAAAACTGAAGCCCGTCAATATTCCGGGAATCCGGCCCACTTCGGACAGGGTGCGGGAGGCTATTTTCAGCATCCTGTATCAGTCCGTGGTTGAGGCGAATGTCGCAGATTTGTTTGCGGGCACAGGCGCCATGGGCATGGAGGCCTTGTCCCGAGGCGCCGCCCATTGTGTGTTTGTGGAGGGCAATCCAAAGGCGTTAAGCCTGATCAACGAAAACCTGAAGCACATGGACCTGGAAAAGAACTCGCAAAGCCTTCGCTGGGACGCCATGAAAAACCTCCAATGCCTAAAAAGGACCGGGCTGAAATTCGACCTGATATTCGCGGATCCGCCATACGCCCTGAATGCTGTGGAAGACGTCCTGCAAGTTCTGGCGGAATCGGACGCCTTGAACCCGGGGGCTGTTGTGGTGTTTGAAAGCGCTGCCAACCAGGGAGTCGTGGAAAAGACCGGGGCTTTTGAGCTTACCGACCAGCGCAAATATGGGAAAACCCTTGTGTCGTTTTTCCGCTTCATGTTATGAGTTTGTAAATATTGTTGTAGTTGGGTTGTGGATGGCGCCGGATGCTTGTTATCCGTTTTTTTACGGCTTTATAAAATCTTTTTTCGGATGCCTGTTGAATTTCACCGGGATTCCGGGAAATACACTTTATTGCGGCCTTTCCACCCTGACTTTTGGAACTGCACTTGAAGTTGTTTCGATCAAAGTTCGCGGCTATTGCTAAAGTCTGGAATTTTTAAACGAAAGTCGGGAGTGTATGGAAAGAACCGCTATCTACGCCGGATCTTTTGACCCGGTTACCAATGGACACCTGGACATTTTAAAGCGGGGACTTAAACTGTTTGACCGCATTATCGTGGCCATTCTGATCAACCCCAACAAGCAGTATCTTTTTTCCGTGGAAGAACGCATCAGCATGCTTGAAGAGGTGACCAAGGAAATCCCTAACACGGAAATCGACACGTTCAGCGGTTTGCTGGTGGACTATGCGGAACAAAAACAGGCTCATGCCATACTCCGGGGCATGCGGGCCGTGTCCGACTTTGAGTATGAGTTTCAATTGGCGCTCATGAATCGCCGTCTGAATCGCGAAGTCCAGACCGTTTTCCTCATGACCGGGCTGCGCTGGATATTCACCAGCAGCTCCATTATCAAGGAGGCGGCCCGTTTCGGCGGCAATATCCATGGCATGGTTCCCGAATTGGTGGAAAGGCGGATCGACAAAAAGATGAAGGACACGGGCCTGTATATCCCCCCCAAAAATAATAAAAAACAAAAAGGATAATATGAACATGGACCTATGGCAACTCCACATTTTCACCAAGGTGGTGGAGCTGGGCTCCTTTTCCAAAGCCGCCCAGGCAGTGAACCTTTCCCAGCCCACTGTAAGCAGCCATATCAAGGACCTTGAAGATCATTTAAACTGCCGGCTCATCGACCGTCTTGGCAGAAAAGCCTCTCCCACCAAAGGCGGAGAGCTGCTTTACTCCTTTGCCACCCGATTGCTGGCTTTACGCGACGAAGCCCAAAGCGCCATGTCCTCGTTTTTAGGCAAGCCCACCGGGTCGCTGGCCATCGCCGGAAGCAACATCCCCGGCTGCTATGTGCTGCCAAAGGTAATTGGCGCGTTTTCCAAATATTATCCGGACGTTTCCATTTCCCTGAAAATCGGGGACACCCGTTCAGTCTCGGAGGACGTGATTGCAGGAACGGTGGAAATGGGGGTTGTGGGGGCTCTTTCCCCCAATAAGCAGCTCACCCAGGACAAATTAATGGACGATCACCTTACCCTGATCGTTCCGGCCAGCCACCCCCTGGCGGAAAAGGAAGCCGTAAGCATCAAAAGCATTGCCGACGCGCCCTTTATCATCCGTGAACAAGGTTCGGGCACCCGAAAATTTTTTGAAAAAGTGCTGGCGGACGCAGGCATAGGCTTGGACAGCCTGAATATTTCAGGTCAATTGGGAAGCACGGAAGCCGTCCGGGAAGCCATCAAGGCCGGCCTGGGAGTTTCCATTTTCAGCACCCGCGCCGTATTGGGCGACCTGCGTTGCGGCTCCCTGAAATCCATAGAGATTTCGGACCTGGATTTCAGGCGTTCGTTTTATCTGGTTCGGCACCGCCAACGCACAGCCTCTCCTCTTTGCCAGTATTTTTGCGACTTTTTGACGGCCAACGCCCACGACTTGGCCGGAGAAGTCGAATAGCACCTTAAGATTACACAAAGGGTTTCTCATGAGTCTTTCCTTTTCTTCCAGCGCCCTGGTTGTCCTGAAAAAACGGTATCTCAAAAAAGACAAAAACGGCAGGGTAATAGAATCTCCTGAAAAAATGCTGCAAAGAGTGGCGGACTCCGTGGCTCGGGCCGACAAAGACTTTGATGAAACCGCTGACATCCAGGCCCTGGCCGCCCAATTTTACGACCTGATGAGCAAAGGATGGTTTATCCCCAACTCCCCTACCCTCATGAACGCAGGCCGTCGCCTGGGGCAGTTGTCCGCCTGTTTTGTGCTCCCTGTGGAGGATTCCATCGAGAGCATATTCGACTCCCTCAAGCATACGGCCATGATCCACAAAAGCGGCGGCGGTACGGGCTTTTCCTTTTCAAGGGTCAGGCCGGCCAATGACAAAGTGCTCTCCACGGCCGGAGTGTCTTCCGGGCCCATATCCTTCATGGCGGTGTTTGACGCAGCCACGGAAACCGTCAAGCAAGGAGGCACCCGCCGGGGGGCCAACATGGCCATTCTGCGGGTGGACCACCCGGATATCGAAGAGTTCATCGCCTGCAAGGACGATCCGGCATTCTTGCAAAACTTCAATATTTCCGTGGGTTTGACCCAAGAGTTCATGGAAGCCTTGGAAAAGGGCGGGGATTATGAACTGGTCAATCCGCGCACCAGGAATTCCGTCAAAACCCTGAACGCCCCCAAAATCTTTGACATGATCGTCAATTCCGCCTGGCAAAGCGGGGAGCCGGGGATCATCTTTCTGGACCGGATCAACGAAGCCAACCCCACCCCGGCCCTTGGCGAGATAGAAGCCACCAATCCCTGCGGGGAGCAGCCCTTGCTGCCATATGAGTCGTGCAATCTGGGCTCCATCAACCTGGGGAAAATGGCGGAAGGCGGAAAACTGGATAAAGACAGGCTGAAGGCTGTGATCCACACAGCCGTCCACTTTTTGGACAATGTGGTGGAAATCAACAAGTACCCACTCAAAGAGATCAAAGAACAAACCCTGGCCACCAGAAAGGTGGGACTGGGCGTCATGGGGTTCGCCGACCTTCTCATAAAACTGGGCGTTCCGTACGACTCCGAAGAAGCCGTCGCAATGGCTCACGAGGTCATGTCCCTGATATCCGAGGAATCCAAAAAGGCTTCGGCTCAGTTGGGCGAAGCCAGGGGGAATTTCCCTGCATACGCCGGCAGCATATACGATAAGCCGGAAACGCCCCACATGCGCAACGCAACCACCACCACGTTGGCGCCCACGGGCACCATCAGCATTATCGCCAATGCGTCGTCCGGCATCGAGCCCATATTTGCAGTAGCTTACACCCGGCGGGTTCTGGACGGGGAAAGGCTGCACGAATTTCATCCTCTGTTTGAGGAGATGGCCAAGGAACAAGGATTTTTCACCGAAGACCTGGCCAAGAACATCGCCCTGGAAGGCTCGATTCAGGAGATGACCAACATCCCCAAGGAAGTGCGCAGGCTGTTCAAGACCTCCCACGACATCTCGCCGGATTGGCATGTGAGGATTCAGGCCGCCTTTCAGAAATATACGGACAACGCGGTTTCCAAAACGGTCAATTTTCCCCATACCGCCACCCGCGAGGACGTGGAAAAGGTTTTTAAACTCGCCAGGGAAACCGGATGCAAGGGCGTGACCATCTACCGCGATGGGTCCCGGGACCACCAGGTTCTGTCCGTGGCCTCCCGAAGCGAAGGACCGCGCCCCACCGGAGAATTGGCGCCAAGAGCGCGGCCCATCCGCACCCATGGCGTGACCGAACGCATCCAGACCGGCTGCGGCAGGCTATACGTAACAGTGAACTCGGATGACCAGGGTATGGCCGAGGTTTTCGCCCAGATGGGCAAGACCGGCGGCTGCGCTTCGTCTCAGACGGAAGCGGCGGGCAGGCTGATTTCCCTGGCCCTCAGATCCGGAGTCAAGCCCGAGGAGATCATTAAGCAAATCAAGGGAATCCGCTGCCCCTCCCCTGCCTGGCAGAACGGCAAGATGGTGCTTTCATGCCCGGACGCCATAGGACAGGTGCTTTCCCACTGTACAGGCGCGGGAGACGAAACGGAAAAGGCCGTAGGCCAATGCCCGGATTGCGGCGAATCCCTGGCCCACGAATCAGGATGCCTGGTTTGCCATTCCTGCGGCTTCTCCAAGTGCTCCTGACAAGATTGACCAAACGCTGACTTTCAGTTCACAGGGTGAGATATCAGTACTCCATAAGGAATGGGTTTCCAAGATGTATCCCGAGGCAAACCACACGCCCCATCAGACCGATAACATTGATTTGAGGCTTTGCATCTCCCTGCTCTTCATGGCGTTCGGATATGCGCTGCTTTCCGTCTGTCTGTTCCGGGTTCTGGCTTTTGCCATGAACAGCACCTCGTTTTTTATGCTGTATGTCTGCACGGGCATGCCTTTGGGCGCTTTATTTGCAAAACTGCGATACAAAAATCCTCTGACGGGCGTTTTGCGCGGCGCCCAAACACTGGTTATTCTTGCCTTATGCTACCCGGTATTAGGCTGGATTATAGCCCATGGCCCCTGCCCTCTACTGGAAACCGCCCAATACCAAATCCAATTTGGGGCCTTATGGAAGCAACTGGGGTACATGACCCTGGCGACCAGTCCCTTGTTCATCCTATGGGGTGCGGCGGAGTATTCCGGGTATGAAGCCGCCCTGGCCGCACCCAAAGTCAAAAAATATTTTTACCTCCTCTTCGTCTGGGGACTGGCCTGCGCCCTGGCTGTAGGCGCTTTTACCATACCTCGTTTAGGGTGGCTGCCGACTGTTTGTATTGCATTAGCCGCCGGATTAGCCTCGTGGATGGTCCTGAATCTTCATAAGTTTCAAAACAAGAAGATTGTGATCATCGCCGCCTGTTTTGCGGCGGCCTGTTTTGCAGCCGATCTTTTCGAGCCCGTGTATATGAAAAGCATTTTACCGGGCGGGCTGCACAGAATAAAAGAAATCCTGAACAATGGGGATATGATGAGCGACGCTCCCTTGCCTGCTACAGGGAGGGAAAGCCGCTTGATTCATCAATCCTGGGGCAAGTATTGCCATATCGAACTCGTCGAAAGCAACGTCCGGGGGCTTCAGTACGTTTTAGGGTTTTTCGATGGGAGTTTTATCTGGGCCAGCCTTCCCGTTGGAAAAATTTCAGGACGCCTTGACGACATGGCCTTTGAAACGGTCCAGCCTGGAAGCGATGTTTGCGTGTTAGGCGCTGGAGGCGGCAGGCAGGTTCAACAAGCCCTGGCCTGCGGGGCTAAGTCCATAACGGCGGTGGATATCATTCCCGAAGTGTTTCCCTTATTCCAAGGCGACCTGGCATGGGCGAACGGGGGGGTATATGTGGATCCCCGCGTGCAGTGCATCGCCGGAGACGGCAGGCATTATCTGGAAAACACAGACAAGAAATTCGACTTGATCATTCTGCCTCACACGGAGTCTTTTGCAGCAACGCGGAGGGCGGCCATTGAACCAGGCCGGTTCGTTCACACGGTCGAGGCGTTTGAATCCATGAAAAAACGGTTGAAACCCCACGGTGCATTGGCTATTGTTAAATCAGTGGATAGGGAAAACAAATTTTTTTTTACTTGTGCAAACGGACTGGCGGAAGCGGGATTGAACGTCAAGGGCTGGAGCACCTTTGGCGAAGGAAATCCTTATAAAATCCATGAATTCATCTTGTTAGCTACCTTGCGGGATTATGAATCGGACTATTTTCCCGCTGCAATTCAAACAGCGGCAGACCATCCGGAGCCGCCGGTCTATTATGAAGATTTTCCCAAAACCCCGGCATTGCATGATTCATCCCCGTGGACGATGGGTTTAAGCGGCCTGTTCTTTGAACCCAACACCCTGAAAAAAAGCCTTATCTGCATCTTTCTCCTGGCTGTTTCAGGTACGGCCGCGCTTATGCTGTTTTCCGTTCGTTCTCCATCCGTTGATTTGCCGCCTTACAAAATGGTTGTTATTCTGCTTGCAGGCATAGCCGTCGGCGCCAATGCCGTGTGTCTGGAAAACGCCCTGATATTCTGGTTGATTCCCTGGCTGTTCAACCCCTTGTCCGCGTTCTTTGTAGGGGCAGCCGTTTTTCTGGCTTTATGGGGTTTTTCCAGCTTTGGGTTAAAACATTGGAAATGGATCGCCCTAATAGGTTTAGCGGGTTCTGTGGGGCTACTAGTATTTGCGCCTCAATGGCAAAGCGTTGCTATCGTTCCGGCTTTGATCGCCGCAATTCTGGGAAGCGGTTTGTTGTTTCCCTTGATGGGAATCCACTATCGGAAATTGCTGATAGTGGTGTTTCTGGCGGACGCCCTGGGAGGTTTAATCGGCGGATTGTTGGGCGTCTGGGGTCCCATGCTGGCAGGCCTTGAGTATTACTTTAAGTTGCTGCCCGCAATCCCTTTTGTTACAATACTTCTGGCTGGCGCCGCAGTTTGGAGGCAAACCGGACGGGAGTGAACTTTCAATCCAAGCAAAGAGGCGTTATTGTGCATTCTTGTTAGGTGACAGGCGCAGGAGACGAAAGGGTAAAGGCCGTAGGCCAATACCCGGATTGCGGCGAATCCCTGGCCCTTGAGTCAGGATGCCTGGTTTGCCACTCCCGCGGCTTCTCAAAATGCTCCTGATAACATGACAATCCGGTCCACGCGCCGGCTTTCTGTTCACAGGACTAAAAATCGAATCTCCAAAGGAATGGGTTCCCAAAATGTTTCCCGAGGAAAACCACACGACCGCCTCCCGGGCCGGTGATTTTGAATTGAGGCTTTGCATCTCCCTGCTGTTTATGGCGTTCGGATATTCGCTGCTTTCCGTCTGTCTGTTTCGCATTCTGGCCTTTGCTTTGAACAGCACCTCGTTTTTCATGCTGTATGTATGCGCTGGCATGCCTTTGGGCGCCTTGTTCGCAAAAATTCGTTACCAGGGCGCAATCAAAGGGGTTTTACGCGGCGCTCAGTCGCTGGTCGTTCTTGCCGTCTGCTTTCCTGTTTTAGGCTGGATCGTCGCCCATGGCCCCTGTCCTCTTTTGGAGAGCATTCAATATCAAATCCGGTTCGAGGACTTATGGAAGCAACTGGGGTACATGACCCTGGCCACAAGCCCACTGTTCGTACTTTGGGGGGCAGCGGAGTATTCCGGCTATGAAGCCGCCCTGGAATCCCCTGGAATAAAAAAGTACTTTTACCTCATATTCGTGTGGGGGCTGGCATGCGCCCTGGCCGTAGGCGCCTTTACCATCCCCCGCCTGGGGTGGCTGCCTACGGTTTGCATTGCTTTAGCGGCCGGGCTTGTCTCCTGGATGGTTTTAAACTTCCATAGACTCCAAAACCGGATGATACTCATCTTTATTGTATGCTTTGGGGCGGCCTGGTTTGCAGCCGGTCTTTTTGAAACCGCCTATATGAAAAGCATTTTGCCGGGCGGTTTGCACCGGATCGGGGAGACGTTGAAAAACAAGGATTTTCTGGACGGCGCCCCCCTGCCGGAGGATGCGAAAAGCCGATTGATCCATCAATCCTGGGGCAAGTATTGCCATATAGAACTCACGGAAACCAAATTCAAGAATTTCAGCCGCATCCTGGGTTTTTACGATGGATGCTTTATCTGGGGCGGCCTGCCTGTCGGAAAGTTTTCCGGAACCATGGACGATATCGCCTTTCAAACGGTTGAGCCGGGCAGCGATATTTGCGTGCTGGGCTCCGGAGGAGGCAGGCAAGTGTATCAGGCTCTGGCCTTTGACGCAAAGTCCGTAACCGCAGTGGATATCATCCCTGAAGTGTTTCCCCTGTTCCAGGGCGATCTGGCATGGGCGAACGGCGGAGCCTATACGGATCCCCGGGTGGAATGCATCGACGGAGACGGCAGGCATTACCTGGAAAACTCTGAAAAAATGTACGACCTGATCATCCTGCCGCACACGGAGTCTTTCGCTGCAACCCGTAAGGCGGCCATCGAGCCCGGCCGGTTCGTCCACACTGTAGAGGCGTTTCAATCCATGAAGAAGCGCCTTAAGCCCCATGGGGCGCTTGCCATAATCAAATCGGTGGACCGGGGGAACAAGTTGTTTTTCAGTTGCGCAAACGGATTGTTAGAGGCGGGATTGGACGTTCAGGGCTGGAGTTCGTTTGGAGAGAAAAACCCTTTCGGCGTTCATGGTTTTATTTTATTGGCCACCCTGCCTGGTCGCCAGGCGCCGGTTATTCCTTCAGAGGTCCCAATACTCACGGCCCTTCCCATGCAGCCGACCTACTATGATACATTCCCCAAAACCCCGGCATTGCATGATTCGTCGCCGTGGATGATGGGTCTGACAGGGCTGTTTTTTGAACCCAACATGTTGAAAAAAAGCCTGGTCTGCATTTTTCTCCTGGCGGTTTCAGGGGCGGCGGCAATCATGTTTTTTTCACTCCGTTCCCAATCCGTTGATTTGCCGCCCGGCAAACTGGTTCTCTTGCTGTTCGCGGGAATAGCCATCGGGACTAATGCCGTTTGCCTGGAAAACGCCTTGATTTTCTGGCTGATCCCCCGGCTCTTCAATCCGTTGTCCGCATTTTTCGTGGGCGCGGCCGTGTTTTTGGCCTTATGGGGGTTTTCCAGCTTTGGTTTAAAGCATTGGCGATGGATCGCCCTCTTAGGTATAACGGGCTCAATCGGGCTTTTGCTTTTTGCGCCCCAATGGCAAGGCCTTGCAATCGCTCTGGCTTTAATGGCGGCCATATTGGGAAGCGGGCTCTTGTTTCCGTTGATGGGAATTCGCTTTAAAAATCTGCTGCTGATCGTGTTTCTATCGGACGCTCTGGGAGGCTTGATCGGCGGATTGCTGGGCGTCTGGATGCCCATGCTGGCGGGTCTTGAAAATTACTACAAATTATTGCCCATTATTCCATTTGCAACCATACTCCTGACCGGCGCCGCCGTGCGGCGACAGATTGGCCGAGAGTGAGTTTTTCATTACGACGGAAACGCATCTTGAATTGACGTTGGGTGAACCTGCAGAATGCCGTCAGCTTACGACAATTTTTTTACTCTATTTCACCCGAACAATTTCTATTGTTTTCATATCTGCAGAACCACCCAACCTACGGCTTGTCATGAAGCGACGTAGGTTGGGAAGAGCTTGCGAAACCCAACAAAACAAGCAGGTTATTTCATAATTTAACAATAACTCCGACGCCTCAACAGAGATGGTGGAGGCGAAGGGCGATACCACTTCGCGTTAAGCGCTTTTCTGCCACTTTTTCCGGCCGTTTCCATTACCGTTATTGGCCAGCCTGGCGGGTTGGCAGGCCGTGTCGTAAGCGCGAGGCCCCAATAATTTGCGAAGATCCTTGGCCAAGTCCTTGCCGGCCGCCACACAGTTTGTTTCAGGAAGTTCTATCACCGCTTCAAATTTGGTCGGATCCACCAAATGCAAAAAGGCTTTGGACGCGCCCGGATGTTTGCCGCAAATTTCCTTGATCTGCTCCAACACCTCGTTTTCCATGCCGTTCATATTGGCGCGGATGTGCACGCTGGCCGTCCATTCGGAGTCTGCGTCTTCAATGGGCACGATTTTGTCGGCCAAAATTTTTGCGCCTTTTTCTTCCTTCTGAAGTTGGCCTTCCACCAGGAGGGCGTTTTCCACCACCAATAAATGGGACGAGGCCTTGTAGCATTCGGGGAAGACCACCACCTCCACCGAGCCCTTCATATCCTCCAGGGTGATGAAGGCCATGGGATCGCCTTTTTTTGTCACCAGATTTTTGGTGGACAAAATCATCCCCCCTACCCTTACGGCGGATTTATCGGGCATTTCCGGCAGGGTCAGGGTATCGGCGTTGGCAAATTTAATCAATATATCTTCATACTCGCCCAAGGGATGGCCCGTGAGGAAAAAACCCAGCGCCTCTTTTTCGCAGCTCAATTTGAGCTGATCGTCCCATTCCTCGATGTCCGGCAATTTAGGCGTGATCGTCGGCATTTCTATGGCGCCGAAAAGGCCCATTTGGGGATCATTCTTTTCTTTGGATATGCGCTGGCCGTGATCAATGGCGCTTTCCAGGACGGCCATTAACTGGGAGCGTTTGGCGCCCGTGCTGTCAAAGGCTCCCGCCTTAACCAGGCTTTCCAGCACTCTTTTATTGACCCGGCGCAAGTCCACCCTTTCGCACAGGTCGAAAATGTTCTCAAACGGCCCGTTGGCCTTGCGTTCCTCAACAATGGCTTCCACGGCGCCCTGGCCCACGCCTTTAATGGCGGCCATGCCGTAGACGATTTTCCCCTCCAAGACGGTAAAGCTGACGCTGCTTGTGTTTACGTCGGGAGGAAGGACCTCTATGTCGTGATCCCGGCACTCGGACATGAACTTGAGGACGTTGTCCGTGTTGTCCATTTCACTGGTCATGAGGGAGGCCATGAACTCGACCTGGAAATGAGTCTTGAGATAGGCGGTCTGAAAGGAAACCAGGGCGTAGGCCGCGCTATGGGATTTATTAAAGCCGTACTCGCCGAATTTTTCCATGAGGTTGAACAGGGCTTCGGCTTTTTTCAGGTCGACGTTGTTTTCCTTGCAGCCGTCCATAAAGCGGATGCGCTGCTGGGCCATTTTTTCGGCGATTTTCTTACCCATGGCTTTACGGAGATCGTCGGCCTCGGACATGCTGTAACTGGCCAGGGCGGCTGCGATCTGCATGACCTGCTCCTGGTACACAATAACGCCGTATGTGTCCTTGAGGATAGGCTCCAACTCGGGAAGCGCATAAGTGACGGGGATGTCCCCGTGCTTGCGCTTGACGAAATCGTCCACCATGCCCGAGTTCAAAGGGCCGGGACGATACAGGGCCACCACGGCCACCACGTCTTCAAAGCATTCGGGCTTAAGGCGCGCAAGGAGGTCTTTCATGCCGCTGCTTTCAAGCTGGAACACGCCTGTTGTGTCGCCTCGAGACAGAAGGTTATACGTGGCCTTGTCGGTCACATCCAAATGCATGAGGTCCGGGGGCGTTTTGCCCTGCCCCTCGATGAGCTTGATGGCGTTGTCGATGACCGTAAGATTTCGCAGCCCCAGAAAGTCAAACTTGACCAGCCCGATTTTTTCCACCCGTTTCATATCGAACTGGGTCACAACTTCGCCCTTTTTACCTTCATACAAGGGGAGGTATTCCACCAGGGGCTTGTCGGCGATTACCACGCCGGCGGCGTGGGTGGAGGCGTGGCGGGAGAGCCCTTCCAAAACCTGAGCCACTTCAATAAGCTCGGCGATTTCGGGCTTATCCTTCATGATTTCAAGAAGCTTAGGTTCCTGTTCCATGGCCTTTTTCAAGGTCATCTTGGGCGCTTCGGGGATGAGCTTGGCAATGACGTCCACCTCTCCCAAAGGAATGGCCATGGCCCGGCCAACGTCGCGAACCACAGCCCGGGCGTTCATGCTTCCAAAAGTGGTGATCTGGCTGACGTAATCCCCGCCGCCGTATTTTTCCACCACGTAATTAAAAGTGCGCTCCCGGCCCAGGATGCAAAAGTCCACGTCGATATCAGGCATGCTCTTACGGCCCGGATTCAGGAACCTTTCAAAGATCAGCTTATGCTCCAGAGGATCCAGGTCCGTAATTTCCAGGGCGTAGGCCACAAGGCTGCCTGCCGCGGAGCCGCGGCCTGGTCCCACGGGAATGCCGTTTCGCTTGCTCCATTGGATAAAGTCGGAGACGATGAGAAAATATCCGGGAAAGCCCATGTCCTGAATGACGCCCAATTCGTACTTCAGGCGCTCCAGATATTTTTCCTCGTCAACGTCCGGATTTACGGCCTTGATGGCGTCCATGCGTTTGTGGAAGCCGTCCCAGGTCATTTGGGTCAGGATTTCCGCTTCGGTTTTGCCTTCCTCCGTCGGAAACTGGGGAAAGTGAAAGGTGCTGAGGTCAAACTCTACATTGCACATTTCGGCGATCTTTACGGTATTATCCGTTGCGCCTGGAAATCCCTTGAAATATTCGATCATTTCCTGGGGGGATTTTAAATACAACTGATCCGTTCGGAATTTAAAGCGATTAGTATCGTGAATCGTTTTATTGGTTTGGATGCATAATAGAACTTCGTGAGCCTTGGCGTCCTTGGCCCTGAGATAATGGCAGTCGTTGGTTCCCACAAGGGGGATGTCCAGCTTTTCGGCCAGTTCCGCCAGTTTTTGGTTCATCTCCTCCTGTTCGGGCAGGCCGTTGTTTTGAATTTCCAAATAAAAATGATCCGGCCCGAAAAGGTTTTTATAGTAAAGGGCGGATTCCTCGGCCAGTTTCATCTGGCCGTCGGAGATGTACATGGGAATTTCGCCGTGAAGACAGGCGGAAAGGCAGATGAGCCCTTTGGAATGCTCTTCAAGGGCTTTTTTGTCTATACGCGGTTTATAATAAAACCCTTTACGCTGAGCCAGGGTGGCCAGCCTGCACAGGTTTTCGTATCCTTGGTTGTTTTCGGCCAGCAGCACCAGGTGGCGGTTGTCTTTATCCATGGGGGTTTTATCCTCCATGGACTTGCGGGCCACATAGCACTCGCAGCCTATGATCGGTTTGATGTCTTTGGATTTGGCCTTTTCGTAAAACTCCAGAATTCCGAACATGGTGCCATGGTCGGTAATGGCGCAGGCGTCCATGCCGAATTCCTTGCATTGGTTGACCAGGGCGTCCAGACGGATGGCCCCGTCCAAAAGGCTATACTGGGTGTGTACGTGCAGATGGACAAAGTCAGACATGGCTCTCTCTTGAAGCCGGGCGGGGCGGAAAGGCCGTTCCGCCCGGCTTGTATGTTAGAAAAGGATTGATGACAAACCGCGTTCTCCTTAGGGAGAACGGAAGGGATCAGGAATGATCCTGACGGTAGTTAGGCGCTTCCTTGGTGATGATCACGTCATGGACGTGACTTTCCTTAAGGCCTGCCACCGTAATTTTGGTAAAGCGGGCTTTTTCGCGCAGTTCCTCGATGGTTCTGCAGCCGGCGTAGCCCATACCCGACTTGAGGCCGCCCACCATCTGATAGATGTTGGCGCCCAGGGAGCCCCGGTAAGGCACCCTGCCCACGATTCCCTCAGGAACCATTTTTTCTTCTTCCACAGTATGTTCCTGATGGTACCGGTCCTTGCTGCCCTGCTTCATGGCTTCCAGGGAGCCCATGCCCCTGTATACCTTGTAGCTCCGGCCCTGGAATATGATGGTTTCCCCCGGGCTTTCTTCGGTTCCTGCAAAAAGCCCCCCTATCATCACGCAATGAGCGCCGGCGCCAATGGCCTTGGTCACGTCGCCGGAATACTTGATGCCGCCGTCCGCAATCAAGGGCACTTTATGCTTGTTGCACGCAGAGCGGCAATTCATGATGGCCGTCACCTGGGGCACGCCGACGCCGGCCACGATGCGGGTGGTGCAGATGGATCCGGGGCCTACGCCAACCTTGACGGCGTCCACGCCTGCTTCGATCAGGTCTTCGGCGCCCTTGCCGGTGACCACATTGCCGGCCACCAGTTCCAGGTCCTTGATGTTGGCTTTAAGCTCTTTGATGGCGTTGATGATGCTGGCGGTGTGGCCGTGGGAGGCGTCGATCAGGATGATGTCTGCTCCAGCGCCCCATAAGGCCTGGGCGCGTTCCATCATGTCCGGGCCAATGCCCACGGCGGCGCCGCAGCGCAAGCGGCCGATGGAGTCCTTGCAGGCGTTGGGGTATTTCTTGATCTTTTCAATGTCCTTGATGGTGATGAGGCCCACCAGCTTGCCGGAGGAGTCCACCACAAGAAGTTTTTCAATGCGATGCTTGTGCAGCATGGCCTTGGATTCTTCCAGGGTGATGCCTTCCCGCACGGTCACCAGGTTGGACTTGGTCATGACCGAGGAGACCTTTTTATCCAGGTCAATCTCAAAACGCAGGTCGCGGTTGGTCACGATGCCGACCAGTTGATCGCCCTGGGTGACGGGCACGCCGGAAATCCGGTATTGACTCATGAGGTCCAGAACTTCACTGACCTTCTGATCCGGGCGGATGGTAACGGGATCCACGATCATCCCGCTTTCCGACTTTTTAACCTTGTCCACTTCCAGAACCTGGTCGTCAATAGACATATTCCTATGGATAAAGCCGATTCCGCCTTCCCGAGCCAGGGTGATGCAGGTCTGGGCTTCGGTGACCGTGTCCATGGCCGCACTCACGATGGGAATGTTCATGCTTACGTTTCGGGTCAGGCGGGTTCTTACATCGACGTCCTTGGGCACCACCTCGGAATATGCCGGGATGATAAGGACGTCCTCAAAAGAGTAGGCGTCTTCGGGTGGTATTTTTGTCATCAAATTCCTCCATACCGATAAAAAGGGTTGGGGGCGAATATATGCGCCCCGCGTCGGGGTTGGGCACTGATAACAGATGATGAAGGCAAATTCAATGCCTGATTTTATGCAAAATAAGAACTTTTTTAAACCAATTGAAATAATGCATTATTATAGCGGCTTGGGATGATCGGGCAGTTTATGGGGCCGCTTTCTTCCCTCTTTAATTCCTGGGATCTTCCTTATTGACGTTTTATAATGATAGGCGCCTTTATTAGATATGTCCATCCTTAGTCTTCGTTATGTTTATGGCTTGACAAAGAGGGCTGTTAATACTAGATATACCGTTCGTCCTCAGTTTGTGACGTTTCACCCATTTCTTGCGAGGTCGCCATGCTACTGCCAATCAATCCAGTCAACCCGGAATTCAGGAAAATCGCCCAGGTGGTGGAGGTGTTAAAAAGAGGCGGCATTATTGCTTATCCAACAGACACCATATACGGCATCGGGTGCGACATCATGAATAAAAAAGCGATTCAAAAAGTGTATCGCTTAAAGCAAATGGAGTCAACTCAACCGTTGTCTTTTATCTGCTCCGATCTGCAAAATATCAGCGACTACGCCAAGGTCAGCAACTACGCCTACAAAACCATGAAACGGCTTCTGCCCGGACCCTATACCTTTATATTGGAAGCCTCAAAATTGGTGCCTAAAATCATGATCACCAAAAGGAAGACCGCCGGCATCCGGGTTCCGGAGCACGCCATCTGCATGGAGATCATCAAAGAGCTTGGCAATCCCATCATCAGCACCAGCGCCGCCGACCTGGACGGCAACGAATTCATGGACCCTTCTCTGCTCCACGATTATTACAATAACCAAATCGACCTGGTGATTGACGGCGGGCCGGTATCGGGCCGGGCCTCCTCCGTGGTTTCTCTCATTGACGACGAGCCCGAGGTGTTGCGGGTCGGCGCCGGGGACGTGAGCATTTTTGAGTAAAAAAAACCGCCGGGGATTTCTCCCCGGCGGCTTTTTATAAATCTAACAGGTTTTGAAGAGGTATTATTCTTCTTCTTCCCCGTTGTCGTCATTTTGCGCCTGAATCTTGGCGGCTCTCTGGAAGGCTTCGCCCAGAGCGGAAGAGGCGGGCTTATTGCTGGCCATATACTCGTTGAAGTAACCTTCCTGCTCGTCTTCTTCCAGACGTTTGATGGACAGGCCGATGCGCCTTTCCTTGGGATTGATGTTGACCACAACCGTTTCCACGGTGTCGCCCACGTTGAACTGTCCCACGGGGGTCTTGACCTTTTCCTTGGCGACCTCGGAAACATGGACAAGGCCTTCGATGCCTTCTTCCAGTTCCACAAAGATGCCGAAATCGGTTACGCTGGTGATGAGGCCGTTGACCTTGGTTCCCACCTGGTAGCGTTCGGAAATGGTTTCCCACGGATCGGGCTCAAGCTGTTTGATGCCCAGGGAGAATCTTTCGTTCTCGCGGTCGATGTGCAGGACGATGGCGCGGACTTCGTCGCCTTTCTTGTACACGTCGCCAGGATGGTTGATGCGCTTGGTCCAGGAGATGTCGGAGATATGAACCAGACCGTCGATGCCTTCGTCGATGCCGATGAACATACCGAAGTCGGTGATGTTCTTGATGCGGCCCTCGATGGTGGTGCCGATGGGGTATTTTTCGCCGATAACGTCCCACGGATTGGGGGCGACCTGTTTCATGCCCAGGGAAACCCTGCGGTTGCTGGGTTTGATGTCCAGCACCACGGCTTCCAGGTCATCGCCCACGGAGACCACCTTTGAAGGATGGCGTATCTTGCGGGTCCAGGACATTTCGGACACGTGAATCAGGCCTTCGATGCCTTCTTCCAGTTCCACAAAGGCGCCGTAATCGGTCAGGCTGACAACCTTGCCGCTTACGCGTTCGCCGACCGGGTAACGGTCGGAAGCGGTCGTCCAGGGATCTTCCTTGAGCTGTTTCATGCCCAGGGAGACTCTTTCGCGTTCCAGGTCCAGGTCCAGCACCTTGACGGTGATGGTTTGGCCTACGCCGAACAGCTCGGAGGGATGCTTGACGCGGCCCCAGGAGATGTCGGTGATGTGAAGCAGACCGTCGATGCCGCCAAGATCCACGAATACGCCGTATTCGGTGATGTTCTTGACAACGCCTTCCACGACTTTGCCCTCGTGGATGTTCTGCAGCGTGCTGGAGCGTTGTTCTTCTCTTTCCTTTTCCAGGATGACCCGGCGGGAAAGGACGATATTGCTCCGCTTTCTATTGTATTTCAACACCTTGAAAGTGAAAACCTTGCCAACCATGGAATCCAGGTCGCGCACCGGCCTCAGGTCCACCTGAGATCCGGGCAGGAAGGCGGGCACTCCGATATCCACGGAAAAGCCGCCCTTGACCCGATGGGTGATGGTTCCTTCCACGATGCCTTCTTCTTCGTAAGCGACCTTGATCTCTTCCCAAACTTTGATCTTGGAGGCTTTTTCTTTGGAAACCATGACGCCTTCGTCTTCACTGTCCAGGCGTTCCACCATGACTTCCACTTCATCACCGATTTCGGCGGCCACTGTGCCGTCCGGTTCTATGAACTCACGGATCGGTATCAATCCCTCGGATTTGTATCCGATGTCCACCAGCACATAATCCTTGTCGATCTGGATAATTTTGCCAGTTACGACCTCGCCTTCCTCAAAGCGCTTGAAGCTCTCCTCGTAGAGCGCCATGAAGTTCTCTTCGTCCTCCATCATCTCGTCCATGTCCATGTCGTCGTCCATCTCGTCGTTTTCCATGGCGTCGGTTTCGGGATTCTGGGTTTCCGAAGCGGTCTGTTCCTCTTGCTCGGTGACGTCAGTTTGTTGTTCTTCAGTTACTTGGTTTTGTTGTTCGTCCATTAAAGATCCTTACCCCCTGTTACGGTAAATTTGCCTCATTCCACAACCGGACGCAGAATGAGGCGTCGAAGTTGGATGCATAACAGATGAAAAGACAAAAAACAACGCTATTTTTAGGCTTTTTCAACTCTTAACTTTAAGTTAATGCGCTCCAAAAATCCGCCCCTTCGCCTTAAATACACCCAACTATTTAATTTTATTTCAATTTCTTTTTCACCCAATCCAGGATGACCCAGACCGCCTCCTCAATATTTAATTGCGAACTGTCCACTAAAATCGCGTCTTCCGCTGGTTTTAAGGGGGCTACGGCCCTGCTTGAGTCGTCCTTGTCCCTTTTTTCCATGTCCTTGGCCACGTCTTCCTCGGTCACGGCCAGGCCTTTTTCCAGGAGTTCCTGGTGGCGGCGGCGGGCCCGGATATTGGGATCTGCGTGCAAAAAGAACTTGGCTTCAGCGTTGGGAAAGACAACGGTTCCCATGTCGCGGCCTTCAAAAACGGCGCCGCCTTTTTCTCCAAACTCCCTCTGAATGCCCAAAAGCCATTCCCTGACCAAGGGTCGAGCGGACACGGCTGAGGAGGTCATTGAAATCTCGGGGGTGCGAAGTTTATCTGTAATATCCTCTCCATTGGCGATGACCCGGGTTTTATCTTCTTCGGGAATCAGGGAAAGTTCCAACTCCTTGCACACGGCGGCCAGGGCTTCGTCGTCATTGGGGTCTACGCCCTTTTGGTTGACGATCACGGCCAGGCCTCTGTACAAGGCGCCCGTATCCACATAGGTATAGCCCAATTCCAGCGCAACCGCCCTGCTTACGGTGGTTTTTCCCGCGCCCGCAGGCCCGTCAATAGTGACTAATATTTTTTTCATATCGCCCCCCTGGCGGTTTCAAGGTTAAGAACCGGTCATTACGTCTTTCAAGGCTTTTACAAAACGTTCGTTTTCCTGGGGAAGCCCCACGGTTACGCGAATGTGATTATCAAAGCCGTAAGATCCCAAAGGCCGGATGATAACGCCCTTATACAACAAGGCTTCGTAGACGGCCTTGGCGTCCCGCTTCAAGTCGATCATAAAAAAATTGGTCTGCGTGGGATAGCAGACAACGTCCATCTCTTTTAAAGCGTCAAACAAGTAATCCAGGCCATTGTGCACGGTTTCCAGCGTTTTTTCAACAAATTCCGAGTCGCTGAGCGCCGCCAGGGCCGCAACCTGCGCCGGAATGTTAATGTTGAAGGGAGGACGAATCCGATTCAACATCTGGGACGCGTGCTCCGGCATGACCCCGAACCCGATTCTCAGGCCGGCCAGGCCGTACAGCTTGGAAAAGGTTCGCAGGGTGACCACGGTGTGGTCGCCGTTCAAATAATCCAGGCCGATGACCGCTTCGTGATCCCGGTTGAACTCGATATAGGCTTCGTCCATGACAATCAGAATGGAAGGGTCCACTTTTTCCAGAAAAGGCTCGAACTCCTCTTTTGTAATCACCGTGCCGCTGGGATTCTGGGGGGAGTTAAGAAAAATGATCTTCGTTTTGTCCGTAACGGCTTTTTCCAGAGCGTCGAAATCATGCCTGTAATCCTGGGTCAGGGGGATTTTCACGGCCCTGGCGCCCTGGGCCAAGGCGGAAATGGAATACATCATGAACGAAGGCTCGGTCATGAGGGCTTCGTCGCCGGCGTTCAAGTACACCTTGGCCAGCATGTCGATGACTTCGTCGGAGCCGTTGCCCAATACGATTTGACTGGTCTGGCAGCCCATCTTGGAAGCGATGCTCTCCATAAGCTCCGGGGCTGCGCCGTCCGGGTATCTGTGCAGGTTCGTCAGTGCATGCTTCACCGCCTCCATGGCTTTGGGAGAAGGTCCATGGGGATTTTCATTGGACGCCAGCTTGATGGAATCCTTGATTCCGTATTCCCTCTCCAGTTCCTCCATGGGCTTTCCCGGAACATAAGGCGGGATGATATTGAAATATTCAGGGGCGGTGGGTTTCATATTTACCTCCAAATTACACCGTATTTTTCACCATACACATCATGGCGGGCCGAAAAAGTAAAGGGAGCAGAGTCCATAACAGATGAAAATTGCGGGATCAACAAAGAAAAGACGCGCCGCAGCTTCATCATAAAAAATCTTGAAAGCAGGGATTCAATCATCTCATGCCAAGTTTTTTCATTCTGTTATAGAGGCTTGCCCGCTTCATGCCCAATATTTCGGCCGCTCCCCCCTGCCCTGAAATTTTTCCGTTGGTTTTTTCGAGAATGTACGAAATATACCGGAGCTGGGAGTTTTCCGGCGTCCGCCTTTTGAAGCAGCCCCTTGCACATCACATCAGGCCCTAAGCCTTGATCGCCTATCAACGCCGTGGTATTGTGGCAGAATAGTCTGTTAACATGGCCTTCAATGGCATTTCTTCTATTTGCAAAGGATCTGACCTAACATGCTCGTCAATACCGGCCTGGATAATCTGCTGGAATCTCCGCCCGATTGGATCAAAGGCAAACGACTGGGGCTGCTGCTTAACCCGGCCTCCGTGGACCGGGGGCTTACCGGAGCCCAGGTCGTCATAGACAGGCGGTTTCCCGGGCAACTGACCGCCCTGTTCTCCCCCCAGCACGGATTTCACGCAGCCAAGCAGGATAACATGATCGAGTCGGATCACATGAAAGATCCCGACCTGGGCGTCCCCATATACAGCCTGTACAGCGAAACCCGCATTCCCACGGAGGAGATGTTCGACGGCATCGACGTTCTTCTCATTGACATCCAGGACGTGGGAACGCGCGTTTATACCTTCATGTATAGCATGAGCTATTGCATGGAAGTCGCCAAAAAAACAAATAAAACAACCTGTATAATGGACAGGCCCAACCCCATCGGCGGAGAGGCGGTGGAGGGGAATATCCTCCGGGGGAACTGCACATCCTTTGTGGGAAGATACCCTATTCCCATGCGCCACGGCCTGACAATGGCCGAATTGGCAAGGCTCTTTAACGATGAATTCGGCATTGGATGCGATCTGCAAGTCATCCCCATGACCGGCTGGAAGCGATCCATGTATTACGAGGAGACCACGCTCTCCTGGATTCCGCCCTCCCCTAACCTGCCCATTGTGGATTCCGCCGTGGTCTATCCCGGCCAGGTCATCCTGGAGGGAACCAACGTCTCCGAAGGACGAGGAACCACCCGGCCCTTCGAGGTTTTCGGGGCGCCTTATATCGACCCCAAAGAGGTCATGGAAGTGTTGCGTCCAAAGGGCGTTCCGGGCGCCATCCTTCGGCCCATGGCTTTTGAACCTCTTTTCAATAAATGGGCCGGAGAGCTTTGCCGGGGATTTCAGATCCACGTGACGGACAGGAGGACATTTCAACCCTATTTGACCTCGTTGCGGCTGATTTCCGCTTTGATCAAATTATACCCCGACGATTTCAAATGGAAGCAGCCGCCCTATGAATACGAATACGAACGCCTGCCCATGGACCTGATCCTGGGCGATAAGGAAATTCGGGAAGCCCTGGAAAACGGCGCATCCCCCTTTGAACTGGAAGAGGCCTGGCAAGACGAACTGGACGCCTTTATCAAGACCGCATCCAAATATCATCTTTACTAAAGTAAAAGGAAACCCATGGCGGAAACGGATGGCAAATGGGTCAGAATGGCCCTTAAAAACAGCAAGGTATGGGCCGAGTCGGACGGCAAGGGGAATTTTGTCGTCAATAACGGCAAGGTGAAAATCAAGTACAAGCTGGATCAGGAGCAGGAATACACCGCCCGGGTGGACAACCTGGCGCCCGTGGAAACCCTGATAAATAAGCCTAAAACCGCCCCCAAGGCTTCGGCTTCCAAAAAGATTCCCAAATACGTGGCCGAAGAAACGCCCGACCTGCCGGAAAACGCGATCATCGCCTATACGGACGGCGCGTCCTCACACAATCCCGGCCCGGCCGGACTAGGCGTGCTGCTCAAATACAAAGGGCATGCCAAGGAAATCAGCCAGTACATAGGAGAAACCACCAATAACGTGGCCGAACTCTCGGCCATCCTGGTCGCCCTCCAAAACATCAAGAAAAGAGAATTGCCAGTCAGGATCTTCACGGACAGCAAGTATTCTTTCGGCGTGCTTTTTCAAGGCTGGAAAGCCAAAGCCAACGTGGAGCTAATAGCCAAAATTCAAAATGAAATCAGCAAATTCAGGGATATTAAATGCTACTGGGTCAAGGGCCACGCCAACAATCCGTACAATGAAATCGCCGACAAGCTGGCCACCGACGCCATTAAAAACCACCAAAACGGGACTGATTAACTGCGGAACTGCAAAAAAATACTGCCTCCGGCGGCAAACTTTTAAAAAAGTTTGATCAAAACTTAAATAGGGCGCTTCGCGCGAAGACTATTTATATAAGTCTTTAATTTCCTTTTCGAAATTTTTCATAACCACGTTGCGTTTGATTTTCAGCGTGGGGGTGACTTCGCCGGTTAGCTCGGTCAGCCTGCGTTTGGAAATGGTGTATTTTTTGATGGTTTCGTATTCTTCGAGCTGAAAATTAGCCAGTTTGATTTCCTCGTCGACCATTTCCTTGAGCTTGGCGTTCCTGATGAAATCCTCGCCGACTTTTACGCAGACCGGGGCGGCGCCCAGGTCGGCGAAAGCCAGGGCGTCCTTGTCATACTCAATGCCGTTGGCGTTAAAATACTCTATGAAGGCGTCAAAATCGGGAATGACGATGGCTGCCACATATTTGCGGTTATCGCCCACGGGAACCACGGTGTCGATGTATCGGGACAGGGAAAAACAGCTTTCGATTTTGGCGGAAGGCACGTTTTTGCCGGTGTCCAGAACCATGAGGCCTTTTTTCCGGTCCACGATTTTCAGGTATCCGTCGGCCTGTTCCTCCACGATGTCGCCGGTGTGGTAAAATCCGTCTTCGGTGAAAGCCTCTTTGGTGGCCTCGGGGTTATTCCAATATTCCAGCATGTTATTGGGACCTTTGACCAGCCATTCCCCGTCCGGGGCGATGCGGCCTTCCACGCCCGGCGCCAGGCAGCCCACGCTGCCGGGCAGGACCTTGTTGGGGCGGTTCAGGTTGACCGTGTTGCAGGTTTCGGTGGCGCCGTATCCCTCGTAAATCCGGATGCCCATGGCCATGAATACCTTGCAGAGGTCGGCCGGCAAGGCGCCGGCCGCGGAAAAGGCGAAGCGGAACCGTCCTCCCAGCTTCTCCCGCACTTTGGAAAACAGGATTTTATCCACCAACTGATATTGCATGCGCAGCAAAGGGCCTATGCCTGAGGTCAGGTCGGCCTCTTCGGACATGTCCACGAATCCGTTTTCGTCCGACCGGGCGTCCACCACCTTTTTCCCGACTTTCAGGGCGTAGTTGAAAATGGCTTTTTTCAGGAAAGATTCGGAGGCGGCGGCGGACAAAGCCATGAAAATGCGCTCGTAAATGCGAGGCACGGACATGAACATGGTGGGCTTGAAGACCTGAAGGTCTTCCACCATGGTCTTTGGAGACGAATAAGCCAGGGTAATGGCGCCGTGCATGGCGACTCCGTGGCCGCATTCCCTTTCGTAGGTATGGGAAAGGGGCAGAAAGGACAGCATGACATCGTCGGGCTTCATGAACCCAATGGGCTCCATGTCCCGGCGGCAGGCTGCGTTGATGCTGGCGTGCGTGTGCACCGCTCCCTTGGGCTTGCCGGTGGTTCCGGAGGTGTACACGATGGTCATGGGATCGTCCAGAGCCACGGACTTCCAACGGTTGGAAAAGGCCTTGGGCTCCTTGGCCCTCAAATTTGAGCCTAAAGAGCAAAGGGCGTTGAAATCCAAAATCCGGGGATCATCCCCGCCGACCTCCCCTTGCAGCACAATCACCTTTTCCAGGGAAGGCATGTCCGCCCAGGCTTCCAGGGCCTTAGCCAGGTTGAGGCCGTCCTGCACGTACAGGACCTTGGCGCCGGAATCCCTTATAATATATGTAAGTTCGTCTTTGGACAACGTGGGATACACGCAGACGGTCATGGCGCCTGCGCATAGGATGGAGTAATCCGCCTGCATCCACTCGGGACAGGTATGAGCCATGAGGGCCACCCTGTCGCCTTTTTCCACCCCGATCTCAATGAGCCCGCAGCTTGCTTCTTCTATGATGCGGCCCAACTGAAAATAGGTCAGGGTCTGATGGGTGCCTGACTCGGTTTTCCACCACTGAGCCCGGCGTTCTCCAAACTGGGTGACGTTGCGATGCAGCAACTCCGGAAAGGTTTGCGTTGTGATGTACCACTTGTCCTGGGAGATGTTTTCCATGGTTGACGGCCTTCCTGATTTCCTTCTATTATTTCTGTCTCCTTGGCGGCGCCTGCCGGATTTCCAAGAATCCGACCCATAGGGAATAGACTTCTTACAAAAAGGATGCAAGCATAATTCCAATTTTTACTAAACCCCTTCCAGGCAATCAGCCGGAAAATCAAAGAACATAAAGGACCAGACCGCCAAATTTTGAAAAAATTATTCCCAAATAGGACGGCTGATTAAACGGACCGTGTTACAGTTTTAGGGAGCCGCTGTAGTCATAGGCCCCTAAAAAATCCTCTCGGCGTCCGGTAAAGAGTAAAAAAATACGCAAATTTATGGAAACTATTTGAAATTGGATCAACGGCTCGTTCTACGCTAAACAAGCGTTCGTCAAAGAAAATCCGCCTTCGATAAAACATATAATTTACTAAATATTTCAAGTGATAATAAGAAATCCCTCTGCGCACGCTTATAGATCCCTTGGTGTTTTAATGGAGCTGGATAATATGCGGCTCCAATCTTATCAATATATATATAGAAGATAAAATTTACAATAAAATTAGATTTATAGAATACTTTATATGGAATTATATCAGACTTTCCGAAAAGTATTGACATATACAACTTAATTGTGTTTTTTAATACTCAGAATTTGCCTTTGTAGCCAAAAGCAGATTTTCTCTTTCGAAGTAATTACTGGTTCAAATTTGTGTTTGCATGTCAGGACGCCCAAAATATGTTGTCGCGTCACAGCAGCCAGTTCACCGGTGATGCGTTTCGAAGTAATGCCTTATTACAACATATTTAATGTACACGATCCCGTGTAAAGGGGGGGCGTTCCCATGAAGTTTGGCCTTCGCACGAAGTTCTTAGCGCCTG
This sequence comes from Desulfatibacillum aliphaticivorans DSM 15576, assembly GCF_000429905.1. Taxonomy (NCBI): domain Bacteria; kingdom Pseudomonadati; phylum Thermodesulfobacteriota; class Desulfobacteria; order Desulfobacterales; family Desulfatibacillaceae; genus Desulfatibacillum; species Desulfatibacillum aliphaticivorans. The sequence continues at coordinate 99,783 of NZ_AUCT01000025.1, forward strand.
CGCTAATCATTCTGACAATTCTCCTGACCCTTTTCGGCGCCGTCACCTACGTCAAAGTCAAAAGCGTTTTAAAATCTCAAGCCAAGGCGCAAATGCTGCTGCAGGTGGAGTCTTCGTCGCTGAACCTGGCCGCATGGGTTCACCGGGCTATGTTTGACGTTGAGTCTTGGGCTACGGAAAAGGTATTCAGGGAGGCTCTGCCAGACACTTTCATCGCTACGGCATTCAGAAAACAGGCCCAGGCGAATCTGGAGAGGATTACATCCAAGCACGCTTTTTACGACATTGTGGTCCTCACGGACGCCCAGGGGACGCCCATAACAGCTTCCGACGCAGAAAAAGCCAGACAAATTAAGGATTTATGCCAAGGCATATTGTCCGGAAACGATATAACTGAAGGAAGATTTTCCCCGGTGTTCAAGAGCAGCCTTACCAACTCGGCGGCTCTCATGCTCACGGTTCCCGTGGAGCAAAAGGGGTTGAAGGGATACATGTTCGCCCAATTGAATCTTGCCTATTTCCGGGAAAATTTCATGAGCAAGATGAAATTCGGGGAAAGCGGAAGAGCATTTTTGATGGAAAGCAAAGGCTTGATAGTCAGCCATCAATCCCATTCCAACAAGCTGCAGATGGATTTCGTCATAGACATCGCAAAATCCGACCTGGGAACGAAATATGCCGGCCAGGAACGCGGAGTCTATGAACATGTCCTTGGCGCCGACATGGACAATTCCTCCGGCCAAGATTATATAACAGCAATATGCCAGGTTGAAGGAACGGACTTGGCGACAGGCCTGAGCGCCAAAGCCAGCGAGATTTACGCCGGCGCCAATGAGGTTAGCGTCTGGGTGGCTGGCATAGGCTTTCTGCTATTGCTGGCAATCGGCTTTTCCATCTTGATCCTGGTGCAGGTCTTCATCATCACGCCCATTAATACGGTCAGCAAAGGCTTGCAGGACGTGGCTCAGGGCGAAGGGGATTTGACGAGAAGGCTGGACGTCTCCAGTCAGGACGAAGTGGGGGATTTGGCATCCTGGTTTAACAAATTCATGGACAAGCAGCAATCCATGATCCGGGAAATCATGGAATCCGCCCATTCCCTGGCCACCCTGACGGCCCAGATTTCCACCACCGCCTCCCAGTTCGCCTCCAGCGCCACGGAGATGGGAAGCTCGGTCAGTGAAATCAGCACAACCGGGGAGGAAGTTAAGGAGACCATGCGGGTTTCCAGCGAAAAGGCGGAAAGCGTGGCTCAATCCGCCGAAGATACGGAAAAGGTCTCCCAAAGCGGGCTTTCGGCCACCGCCTACAACCTGGACGGCATGGTCCGGATCAAGGATGAAATGCAGTACATCGCCGAAAGCATTGTCAAGCTGAGCGAACAAACTCAGAACATCGCCGAAATCATCGATGCAGTGAACGAACTGGCCAACCAGTCCAATCTCTTGTCCGTCAACGCCTCCATCGAGGCGGCCAAGGCAGGCGAGTTCGGCAAGGGCTTCGCCGTGGTCGCGCAGGAAGTCAAATCATTGGCCGACCAATCCAAACAAGCCACAGAGCAGGTCCGAAACATTCTGCAGGAAATCCAGAACGCCACCAGCGCGGCCGTCATGGCCACGGAAAGGGGCTCTAAAGCCGTGGACGAGGGCAGCCACCTATCGTCCGAAGCCGAGGAAGCGATCCGCAAACTGTCGTTAAGCACTACGGAATCCTCCAAGTCGTCCCGCCTTATAGCGGCGTCGGCCCAACAGCAACTGGCTGGAATGGAGCAGTTGTCTCAAGCGTTGGAAAGCATCAAGCTGGCCAGTGAGCAAAACGTGGACAGCGCCAAGCAACTGGAGGAATCCACCATCGCCCTAAACAGCTTGGGGAGCATGCTCACCGAGATGGCTGGTAAATTCAAGGTGTAACTCTAAAAACGCTTCCCATGCCCTATTGCCCCGCGCTTGCAGGCGGACCAAGCGTGGGGTGCGTGTCGCCTCTATGCCGGCGCACGGTTTGGTCCGCAGCCGGGCGAACAATATTAGTCAGACATTTTCAGCCGGAAGACCGGAATCTTTGGTCATTTTTCATGATCAAGGACTTTGGCGAAATGTATAGCAAGACGTGTCACAGCAAATGAAGTGGAGGAAATATGAAAAAATTGGGCGTATACCTTGCCGCGGTTATGACTTTGGCCCTTATTTTGGCGGGCTCATCCCCGGCTGCGGATTTTACCGGAAAAAAAATCCTTTTGGTGGACTCCTATCATGAAGGATATGAGTGGAGCGACGGTATTATCAGGGGGGCCAAAACCGCTCTGGATGGCAAAGGAATTGAGGTTAAAGTCTTTAGAATGGACACCAAACGACAATCGGGGGAGGAGTACAAAAAAAGCGTTTCATTGAAAGCCAAGGCTCTGATTGACTCCTTTAAGCCGGACGTGGTTATCGCGTCCGACGACAACGCCGCCAAATACCTGGTGGAGCCTTACTTGAAAAACACGGCGACTCCGGTGGTTTTCTGCGGCGTCAACTGGGATGCCTCGGTGTACGGCTTCCCGTGCAAAAACGTCACCGGCATGGTGGAAGTCACCCCGGTTCCCCAACTGCTGGAGCAGTTAAAGCCTTTCGCCAAGGGGGACAGGCTGGGTTTTATCGGGCCTGACACGCTCACATCCACCAAGGAGGCGGAAAACATTTCCAAAGCCTTTGGTTTGAGCCTGGAGAAATACTTTTCTAAAAGCGCCGAAGACTGGAAAATGGGATTTGCCGAACTGCAAGGCAAAGTGGATATTCTGCTCGTTGACTCCGACGGCGGACTGTACGCAGACCAGGCTGATGAGCTCATTGCCTTTGTGGAAGCCAACACCAAAATCCCCACGGGAACATCCTATGATTTCATGGCCCCTTACGCCCTTTTGGACTTCGCCAAGGTGTCTGAAGAACAAGGCCTGTGGGCGGCGGAAGCGGCTCTGAAAATCCTGGGGGGCGCCAGCCCGGATTCCATAGCCATTGCCCAAAACAAGGAGGGCAAGCTCATATTGAACGCCCGCATCGCTCAAAACCTGGGCCAGGAAATACCTTATACGCTCATTGAAGCCGCCAACCAGGTTATTCAATAAGCCTTTTTCATTCTGCGCCTCTCCTCGAAACATTCCTGGAGGGGCGCAGATCTCTTCCTTTAATAAACCATGCTGCAATAAAACTCGATCTCAGGAGCCGACATGGGAACGCCCAAATAAAAGCCCTGGCCCACGTCGCACCCGATCTTAACCAGGTAATCGAACTGCTGCTTGTTATCAAATCCTTCCGCGATAACCGTAAGCCCCAAATCGTGAGACATTTCCACGATTTTACTCAAGAGGTTTCTCTTACGCTCCGAGGCGAAGGTGTCGTCCCCTGTGTTAATCACAAAGGAGCGATCTATTTTCAGGCAATCTATGGGCAGGTCGTGAAGATAGCTCATGGAGGAGTAGCCTGTGCCAAAATCGTCGATGGCGGTTGTGGCGCCCAGGGATTTGACGCCGCTTAACATGTTGGCGATGGATTTGACATCCTTTACCAATATGCTTTCCGTCAATTCGATTTCCAGGTGGTGGGACTCCATGCCGCTTTTGTTGAGCGCACTGACTAGAACGTCCAGAAACCCCTCGTCTGCAAACTGCACAGACGAAACATTGACGGACACCTTGAAAGACCCGTATCCGGCTTTGGCCCATCGTGCGTTCTGGGCGCAGGCCTCGTGGACCACCCATTCGCCTATGGGGATGATCAATCCGGTTTCCTCGGCCAGGGGAATAAATTTTAACGGAGGAATGCGGCCCAATTCCGGGTGATTCCAGCGAATCAAAGCCTCAAACCCGATCAGCCTTTTGGTCGCCAGTTCGTACTGGGGTTGGTAGAAAAGCTCAAATTCCTTATTTTCTATGGCCTTTCTCAGGTCATTTTCAATCTCCAAGCGCTCCAGGACAGCCATCTTCATTTGAGGCTCGAACTCCGCCAGACGATTGCCGCCCCGGATTTTGGCATAATACATGGCCGTGTCTGCATGGCGGATGAGTTTGCCCGCGTCCTGGGCGTCTTCCGGAAAAAAACTGATTCCAATACTGGCGTTAAGATACAACTCGTGGTCTTGAATCCGATAGGGCTCCCGGAATATCTGCAGAATGCGCCGCCCCATGCCGAGGGCGTCTTCCTTGGAGTCCAGGCGGCTTGCCGCCAAAACAAACTCATCCCCTCCCATGCGGGCCAGAATGTCCGAATCCCGGACTATCCGAAGCAAACGGCTGACCACCTCCTTCAATAATTGATCGCCCACCACATGCCCCAGGGAGTCGTTGACCTGCTTGAATCGATCCAAATCAATATACAAAAGAGCCAGCATTTCTTCGTAGCGTTTGGCGGCGTTCAGGCTTCTTTCCAGCCATTCCCGCAAAGCGCCCCGATTGGCCAATCCGGTCAGGTCGTCATGGCGGGCCTGGTACACCAGGGTTTCGGTCAATTGCACTTTTTCAATGGCAACGGACGCCAAATCAGTGACCGCCTTAAGCAAAGCCAGGTCTTCTTCCGCAGGGTCAACGGATTCCTTGTAATAGAGGGAAATGACGCCAAGCAACTGCCCTTTGCCGGACAATATGGGGGCGGCATAACAGGCATGTAATCCGTGTTCTTGCGCCAAACTCTGGAAATTATCCCAAAGCGGATTGGAACTGGCGTCGTTAACCAGGATGGTCTCCCCCAAGTATGCGGCGGCGGCCAGGCCGGATTCCGGGCAGATTCTCTGCCTGCCCACGGCCCTGATGAAGCCGGCGGGAAGCCGTGAGTACACCGCGGAAACCAGTTTGCCGTCCTTGGCCAGACTGATCATGGTGGAGGCCTGGGGCCTTTGCCTTTCCACCACTCTGACAACCTCGTTCAGCACGTCCATAATAGGCAGATTTTTGATGATCATGGTCAGGACGCTGTTCTTATCCATCTCAAAAAACTCGTTCAACCTTTGGTCCGTGACGTCCAGGGCCGTGCCAAGGATGGTTTTGACCCCGGTGATATTGTTCCGGACAATGGAAACCTGCTGTTGAATAAAACGGACGCTCCCGTCAAAACGCATGATGCGGTGCACCAGTCTGAATGGAAAATGCCGCGTGACCGCCTGATTGAGCAGATTGGAAAATTCTTCGCGATCCTCAGGATGAAACACGTCCAGAAAATGGTCCCGGGACACCCTTTCGTCGCCGTAGCGTATGCCGAACACCTGATGGGAGTTCTTGGATAAAATAAAGGTTTTGCTCTCAGGAACATATTCCCAGGTTCCCATGTGGGCGGCCTTTTGAGCGTGATAAATTTTTTCTTCGCTGTCCCTCAGCTTTGCCAAGAGTTGGTTGGTATCCAAGGCGTAGCGCAGACGATTTTGCATGACTTGCCAGTTGATGGGAAAAGTCTCAACATCGGAGAACCCCGCGTCGTAGCCCACCTTGATCTTAAACGTTTCATGGGGGTCTGCAACCAGGATGGCAGGCAGCTTTTCTTTGGAATAGTCCTCCCGCAATGATTTGCAAAAGGCGCTTGAACTCGTGTTATTGAGAGCGGTCCGCACCAGGCAGATGCCTGGCTCTCCTTTTTTTATGAAAGCCAGCGCCTCTTCCGGGTCCGTAAAGCCGTGAATCCGGAACAAAGACTCGGGCAGGTATTTTCTGGCCTCCTCTGCAAGGGATTCGTCTTTATCCAAAACAACAAGTATAATCTTTTTAGGGGCGTTCATTGCGTCCACCTTGGAAACAGATGCACCGGCAAAACCGGACGCTTTGTTAAACAAAAGTCATATTTTTTCCAAGGCCGATATGTAGCGAGATGCGTAAAAGAAAAAGCACATGGATTGGACTTAAAAATCTAAGAAAATCCTTCGTTTTCACTCAGAAAAAATGCTGGACCGACTCAGGGCGCCAAGAGTCTTGAACAAGGAAGGCGCCTCCACCCTTAAGCCGACCAATCTTTTAAACACATCCTGGGAACCAAATTAATAATGGTTGCTATGATATACCAAGAAGATCTTTATGGCAATAATTTTATCTTTGTTAATATATTGTGTCATAACAAAAAAATAGTATTTAAGAAGACAAAAGGCGGACAAGAGGGATTAAAAAAAGCCCTGATCCGAGGTTGCGGATTCAGGGCTTTTTGGATGCCTATTTGCAATCGGCTCAGGAATAATAAGGGGAGCCGAAAAACTTGCTATGCTATTTTATTTGGAGCCTTTGAGGGAGTTGATCTCTTTTTTCAGGTCCTCAATTTCTTTTTTGTAGCGATCCACGTCGCTGGCGCCGTCGCCGAAATCAAAGTCCTCTTCTCCCTGCCATTTATCTTTCAGTTCGTCAAAGCCCAGGTAAATAGCTAAGGCGCCGCCCAGAAACAGGGTTACGGGCACCACACCGGCCAGGATGCCAAAAAACTGTTCCGACCAGATGGCCATGCCCAACAGACCCAGTACAGCCGCGACTGCTCCGCCAACTAACGTTTTCATTAAAAGTCCTCCTTGTAGTTATGTTCTTAAACGTTCCGGCACGTTAAGGAAAGCCATTCGCCGGCAAAATTCTAGTTTCAGCCGTCTTCAAATGAAGGCAGACGGATACCACGTACTACCTGCGAAAGCAAGCCTATTTTATTTTTTTCGGTCCATTAAGGAGACGACCTTTGCCTGGCCGCCCTTTTTTTCGCCCGATTTTTTACCGTCCGTAGACGAATCTTCCTTGGAGGATTCAGCCCCAGTCCCTTGAGGAATAAGCCCCCGGGGCGGCCCCACCTTTTCCAGGCGCATCTCATTGCCGCCCATGGTGAAGACCTCTCCGTTGATATATTCGTCGCGCAGAATCCAGGAAAATTCGTGGGACGGCGTCATTAATGCCATCATATGCACATGGCGCCACCCGGGTTTGCGGTCCGCCTCGATGTCTTCTATTCTTGCGTAAAAGGCGGGGTTCCCTTCGTAATGAACCAAAACCAAATCGCCTATGGATGTCGCCATGAACCTTTTCCTTATTCCATTCCTAATATACTCCTGACAAATAATAAATACGGACCTCAATGTCAAGAAAAGGGTCGGCTTTTACTCAAAAATCGGTCTTCTCTTTATCCTTTTGCCGGCTTATGGTATGTGAGGACATAATGCGTTGTAATGATTGTTAGTATTTACCCATATATACAGGTGCGGCATGAAACAAACTGTGGCTTTTCAAGCACACGCAAAAAACGTGTTTTTTCACATTTTAACCCAATGCAATCTTTCCTGCAGGCATTGCTACATCAACCCCGAGCAGCACGGCAGGCAGACCCTTGATATTAAAACCATTTGCAAGTGGCTGGATGCATTTTCCGCTCAGGGGGCGGACTCCAACGTGATCTTTTTGGGCGGGGAGCCCACCATGCACCCGGATCTTGATCAGGCCATCCGCCACGCCCGCAGCACTGGATACAAATCCATAACAGTGGATACAAACGGATATTGCTTCCACGATATTCTGGACAAGACCAGCCCCGGCGAAGTGGACGTGTTTTCGTTCAGCCTGGACGGTCCCACCCCGGAGGTGAACGACCCCATTCGAGGAAAAGGCTCCTTCAAAATATGCACGAAAAACCTGCAAAAGGCTGTTAAAAAAGGATTTGGCATCAGTCTGATATACACGGTCAGCACGGGAAACCTGAAATTTCTGGACCAGATGCCCGAACTTCTGGCAAAATGGGGTGTACAACGATTTTTTATCCAAGTTATCGGGTTGCGGGGAAACGCAGCGTCAAACGCCTCAGACCTGAACCAGCTCACCCGCTCCCAGTGGGACAGTGTGGTTCCCGTCACGGCCGAAAAAGCGGCCCTGCTGGGAATCGAGACCACCTATCCCAAGGTATTTCTGGAGTCGGGCGAGAAATTCGAGTGCGCGGGCAAGGTGGCGGAGAATTATTTCATCTTTCCCAACGGCAGGGTGTACCGGTGCCCTTTGTGCGAGGACTACCCCATTCACTCGCTCATGTTTGAGGATGACAGGCTAAAACCGGTTTCCGGATTGCATGAGGACCGATTTTTCGACCTGAACATCCCCGAGGGCTGCGTGATGAACAAGCTCATTCAGCCTGGAAACGTGGAATACGGTCCGGACGGCGATCCATTGTATCAGGTGGCCTGTTGTCTTCTCAAAGAAAGGGTCAGCCCTCCCGATCAATCCTGATTGAGCGCGTTTTTATGCGCTGGACGGAGGACAATGCCATGACGCAAATCTTGCGGGAACACGCTATGGAAATATTCCGGGCTGGCCTGGCGGCGGCCGACCCGGAGCAGGCCGTGCTCAAAGCCCTGCATCTAAGTCAAAGCGGCGTTTTGTCGGTTGGAGATCGGAAAATCAGCCTGGCCGGCTATGACAGGGTGTTCGTTGTTGGAGCGGGCAAAGCCGCCTGTCCCATGGCCCGAGCCCTGGAAAAGACCCTGCCCCATATCACGGAAGGCCAGATCGTCACTAAATACGGGCATGTCATGCCCTTGGATTTCGTCAAAATCGTCGAAGGCGGGCATCCTGTACCTGACGCCAACGGGATGCTGGGCGCCCGGGCGATCATCGGCCTGCTGGAAGGCCTTACGGAAAGGGACCTGGTTTTTTGCGTGATTTCGGGCGGAGGCTCGGCCCTGCTGCCTTTGCCGGCCAAAGGCCTGACGCTGGCTCAAAAACAGGAAGCCACCTCGGCTCTGCTGGCTTGCGGCGCTCCCATCCAGGAAATGAACGCCATCAGAAAGCACCTTTCCGCGGTCAAAGGCGGGCAACTGGTGCGGATCGCCCATCCTGCAACCATGATCTCCCTGGTGCTGTCCGATGTGATCGGAGACGATCTGGACATCATCGCCTCGGGCCCTACCACGCCCGACCCGGACACCTTCCAACGGTGCCTGGAGATTATCGACCGTCACCAGATGTGTTTGAACTTTCCCGCTGAGGTCATGGGGCACCTTGAACGGGGAGCGGCCGGAGATCTGCCCGAAACGCCCAAGCCGGGAGATCCGATGTTCAACCACGCCCATACCCTGATCGTAGGATCTTCGCGTCAGTCTTTGCTTCAGGCGCGAGACAAAGCCAAGGGCTTGGGATACAATACCATGATTCTTTCCTCCTTAATTGACGGAGAAGCCCAGGACGTGGCCAAGGTGCACGCTGGCATCGCCAAGGAAATCCTGGCCACGGGCAATCCCTTGCAACGGCCCGCCTGCGTCCTTTCCGGCGGCGAAACCACCGTGACCATCAAGGGAAAAGGCAAAGGCGGACGCAACATGGAGTTCGCCCTGGCGGCGGCCATCGCCATACAGGGCGTGGAAGGCGCCCTGCTGTTTTCCGCAGGAACCGACGGCACGGACGGTCCCACGGACGCAGCCGGCGCCTACTGCGACGGCGGCACATGCTCCCGGGCGGAAGCCATGGGCCTGGACCCGCACGACTACTTGCTAAGAAACGACTCCTACAATTTTTTCAAAAAAACGGAGGAACTGGTCATTACCGGTCCCACCATGACCAATGTCATGGACCTGCGTCTCATACTGATATCCTGATCACTTATTGAATTTAGGGCTGTTTCTGAAAGGACTCCTTCATGCTCGACATCCTGCACTGCGCCCTTGGCCTGATCGCCATGCCCCTTATTGCTCTGGCTTTTTCCGAAAATCGCAAGAACATCCAACTCAAGACCGTCATATCGGCCATTGTCCTCCAGCTTATATTGGCCCTGGTCTTTTTGAAAATGCCGGGCGCGCAAAGCGTATTTCTGGCTTTGAACAAAGTTGTCGGAGCATTGGAAACCGCTGCCAGGGCGGGCACCACCTTTGTTTTCGGATACCTGGGCGGCGGCGAGTCCTTTCCCTTTGAGGTGACGAATCAAGGAGCATCCTATATTTTCGGCCTACGGGGGCTTTGGCTTATCCTGGTCATGAGCGCCCTATCCTCCCTGCTGTTTTATTGGAAAATTCTGCCTCTCATCGTCCGGGGCTTCGCCTGGCTCCTGCGCCGGTCTTTGGGTGTGGGCGGAGCCGAAGGTCTGGGGCTGGCCGCCAACGTATTCGTGGGCATGATCGAGGCGCCTTTATTCGTCAAGCCCTATCTCAGAGACATTTCCCGGGGCGAGTTGTTCGCCCTCATGACGGGCGGCATGGCCACCGTGGCAGGCACGGTGCTGGTGCTATACGCCAGCTTTTTAAAGCCCGTATTGCCCGATGCGTTAGGTCATCTGCTGGTGGCCTCCATCATCAGTGCGCCGGCGGCAATCGCCATAGCCCGCATTATGATTCCCAGCGACAGCGTTACGGAAGGCCAAATGAGCATCCCCAATCCCGCATCCAGTTCCATGGAAGCCATCACCAACGGCGGAACCGAAGGCATGAAGCTCTACCTGAATGTCATCGCCATGCTGGTAGTCTGCGTGGCCATGGTGGAGTTGGTGAATATCTGCCTTGGGTGGGTCCCAAACATCGGAGGCGAGGCCGTCACCCTTCAACGGATTTTGGGCATGATCATGGCGCCCATCGTCTGGCTCATAGGCATTCCCTGGTCCGAATGCGTGACCGCAGGCAGCCTCATGGGCGTCAAGACGGTCCTGAACGAGTTCCTGTCTTACCTGGCTCTAGCCGGAACTCCGGCGGAGCAATTGTCGCCCCGGTCCGTGTTGATCATGACCTACGCCATGTGCGGGTTCGCCAATTTGGGATCTTTGGGCATCATGATCGGCGGCCTGGGCATGATGGTGCCCGAGCGGAGAACGGAGATTGTGGGCCTGGGGTTCAAATCCATCATCGCCGGCACCCTGGCCACCCTCATGACCGGCGCCATCGCAGGGATTTTGTTCTCAGGATAAAGACAAAAGCAAAAAGCCTCCGGCGGCAAACTCTTTTTCCATACGCCGCAAAACGGCAAAAAAGTTTGATCAAAAACCTTCAAATTGCGCTGCGCGCGAGAATACGAAAATGGGCGTCCAATTTTTCTTGCAATAGCAATTACAACCCGACTTGTCACAATAACCTTCATGGATAGCCCAGGCAGCGCAGTTTGCTGCCAGGGTCCGAAGGACATGTTTTTATTTTAAATCACTTACATCTGATTGGAGAGGCGTCATGACTGCCGGGGATTCCTACAAAAGGACTCATAACGAAGTTCTATTCATGCCGATCTATATGGGCGCAACGCTGACAAAGGCATTCTATTAAATACATGTGCTCACGCACCCGGGCAGGATACTGCTCTGCCCGGGCTACCCAAACTCCTATGTTTGATGGGTCTTTCTCCATTTTTTTAATCCTGAAAAGGCAGCAAGGATAATGTGATGAAAATCAAGGTTGATTCTGAGTTTTTCGGTATTTGTAAGGAAATATTGTAAGCCTTCAGGGGGTAGTTAGCCCGGGTTACTGATCCATGCAAGGTCTGTGGGTTGGTTTTTCAGGAAGTCGGAGATAATTTGGACGAGTCTGGGATACACAGGAAGGCCGTGCATTCTTAAGGTATGTTTGAGGCTGAGGATGCGTTCCACCCAGCGGTCGCCTTTTTCGCTTTGGGTTCCCAGGCTCCGTTTGCGCCAGATCACCCCGTAACGCAAGGCCCTTTCCGCCCGGTTGTTGGTAGGGTCAACGCCCGGCTCGGACAGGCAAAGCCAAAGGCTTTCCATTTCCAGCATGAGTCTGC
>NZ_AUCT01000026.1 GCF_000429905.1 Desulfatibacillum aliphaticivorans DSM 15576
GCAGACTCATGCTGGAAATGGAAAGCCTTTGGCTTTGCCTGTCCGAGCCGGGCGTTGACCCTACCAACAACCGGGCGGAAAGGGCCTTGCGTTACGGGGTGATCTGGCGCAAACGGAGCCTGGGAACCCAAAGCGAAAAAGGCGACCGCTGGGTGGAACGCATCCTCAGCCTCAAACATACCTTAAGAATGCACGGCCTTCCTGTGTATCCCAGACTCGTCCAAATTATCTCCGACTTCCTGAAAAACCAACCCACAGACCTTGCATGGATCAGTAACCCGGGCTAACTACCCCCTGAAGGCTTACAATAAAAAGCCGCCGAAAAGGGAGGGGGAGGGAGATCTGCCCAGTGCGAAAAAGAAAGGGGCCGGCCAAAAAAAGGCCAGCCCCTTGGGATTGTCCGGCGCCGGAGGTCGGACTTGAACCGACACGGGCCGAAGCCCACTGGATTTTGAGGACAGTGTATCCCGGTCTCGACAGCTAATAAAATCAAGCATTTATCCCTGCCACCTTGGGCGTTTCTCCCATATTTCTCCCATTGTCGACATTTTCAGACAGTTCCGGCATGCGGTTTAAAATGCGTTTTTTATGCTCCGGGCTCCCGGCATCGGCATACCACATGGGCATGGAATAGTCCTTCCAGTTGCCCAAAACCCGGAGCGTTTCCACGTCACACCCATTTTGAAGCATCATGCTTGCCCTGATGCGGCTTCATCCTGAAAGCTATTAAAGAACAGGCGGAGGCTAACCACTTAAAGGCATTAAGCATCCTGCATCTTCATGATGCGAAAAAGAGCGAGATCGCCCAAATAGTCCACTCGAAGTATGCAATCAACGCCCTTGATTTTATCTTCAATCGCCCCTCATTCAAGGCGTCTGACTTTGGAAGCCGGACATTCCCAAACATTCGGCTATAAGAATCCTTGGCCTGCACGAAAATGGATTGCTGGAAGTTATTCGGGAAGCCTAAGGAAGAACCCCGGCCAAATACGCTTTTGCCGACAAGTCCATTCCCTATTCGCCTACTCATCTAAACAATTGAAGGTTACCCCATGGACTCCAACAAATATGCTTGAAAACTATGTTATTGTAAGTTATGGGTTTTGTTATTTCATATAATTTCCATGGCATAATTAGTTGATTGGACATGAAATATCCTTCACAAGGCATTTTTAGAAACCCAAAACGATGCGCACTTTGGATGAAATCAGGGCTGACATTATTTTCCTGCAATCCAAGGCTGAGGGGGCGCCCGATGAGATCATCGGAGTATCAGCATGACTGACAATCATAATTTGCCTGCTTTGCCGGATGATCCCGGCGAGTTTCTCCTTTACCAGACCGATGACCATGGCGCACGGGTGGATGTTCGCCTGCACCAAGAGACCGTATGGCTTTCCCTTAACCAGATGGCGAGCCTGTTCCAACGCGATAAATCTGTAATATCAAGGCATATCCGCAGCGTATTTGAGGAAGGCGAACTAAATCGGGAGGCAACTGTTGCAAAATTTGCAACAGTTCAAACCGAGGGGACGAGGAAGGTTGAACGCCAGATCGAGTTTTTTAACCTGGATGTAATCATCTCTGTGGGCTACCGGGTCAAGTCGCTCCGTGGCACCCAGTTCCGCATGTGGGCCACCCAAAAACTAAAAGAGTACATGGTCAAAGGGTTCGTCATGGACGACGAACGGCTCAAGAATCCACCTGTCAAGGATTCCGCCGTTCCTGACTACTTTGACGAAATGCTCGAACGCATCCGCGACATTCGGGCCAGTGAACGGCGGATGTACCTGCGGGTGCGGGAAATCTTCGCCATGGCAGGGGATTACGATCCCTCCTGGAGTGAAACCACCAAGTACTTCAGCATTATCCAGAACAAGCTCCACTATGCAGCCACTGGCATGACGGCTCCTGAACTCATCAAGTCCCGGGCCGACCACATGGCCTCCAACATGGGGCTGACCACCTGGAAAGGCGGCGAAGTCCGCAAAACCGATGTGACCATCGCGAAAAACTACCTGGATGAAAAAGAAATCGAGGAACTGAACCGCATTGTGGTCATGTGGCTGGATTTTGCCGAAGACCAGGCGAGGAGGCGTAGGCAGATTTTCATGAAGGACTGGGAAATGAAGCTGGATGATTTCCTGATCTTTAACGAAAGAAAAGTGCTGCCCAATGCAGGCAAAGTGACCAAAAAGGCGGCAGACAACCATGCCAGGGCCGAATATGACAAGTTTGAGGCAAGGCGCAGGGAGTACAAGGAATCCCTTGGTGAATCAAATTATGTAAGGCAACTGGAGGAGGCGGCCAAAATGCTGCCCGCAGGGAAAGGGAAGACAAAAAAATGAGGCTGAAGCCCTCTCTCGAAAAAAAACTTTGGTTCGCCCTGGTTAAGTAAGGGCCATAAGTGTTTGAATTTAAAACCGGTATTAGCATCATGCTATCCAATCTTGTTCGCAGCCTGGGCACGCAATGAATGCGTTATAAGGAAATATTTGTGTAGTCCTTAAAATCCTATGGACAACTCAAGTTTTGGGACTCATGTATTTTAGGCGCAAATTCGGGCGCAGTAAAGAGCCTCTGAAACAAAAAGGGGCCGGCCTAAAAAGGCCAGCCCCTTGGGGGTGTCTGGTACCGGAGGTCGGACTTGAACCGACACGGGCCGAAGCCCACTGGATTTTGAGTCCAGCGCGTCTACCAATTTCACCACTCCGGCAAAATGATAAGTCGGGACATTAAAAAATAATCATCAACTTTGTCAACCAAATTATGAAGGCGGGGTTAAAAAGACAGCAGGCTGGGGCTATTTCAGCGGTTTCAGGCGCGCCCAGGCCGCCCTTATCCCGCCTCCCTTGCTTTTTGCGCCGCCAAATATTCCGGCGGCCGCCCCGGTCCGGCAATTATGCTTGACACAGGCCCTGGCAAAGAATAACTTCCCCATTTAAGAGGAATTGTTAACCCCCTTTGCAACCCACCAAGGTCAGGCAGGAGCCCAAAAAGATGTTTGGCATAGGCATGCAGGAGTTGGTTGTCATTCTTTTGGTGGCCTTGATTTTCATCGGCCCCAAAAAGCTGCCGGAAATCGCCCAGGCCCTTGGCAAGGGCTTTGCCGAGTTCCGGAAAGCCACCCAGGACATCAAGGACTCCCTGGATATTGACAACGACGTCTCCCAGGTGAAAAGCGCTTTTAAGGACATGCAGGACGAGGTGAAAGGCGCGGTTTCCGACGCCAAACAGGCTCCGAAAATTTGGGAGGATCCTCCCTCTGCCAAGCAGGCCCCGGAGCCCGAGCCGGACAAGGTCCTGGCCGCCGAACCTGAGGAAGACCCATACAGCAAAGCCCAGGCCCAGGCCGAGGCGGAAGCCCATGATGGCGCCGACGACGACCAGGACAAGAAAACCCCAGCCGCTGAGGACGCCCCGGAGTCATGACCGAAGAAAATATGGCCGAAGAAAAACAGATGCCCCTGACCGAGCACCTGGAGGAGCTCCGGAGCCGCCTGATTGTCTGCGTGGTCACGGTTCTTGTCGGCTTTTTCGTCAGCTACGGATTCAAGGAACAGCTTTTCGCCTTGGTGGCCAGGCCCTTGAATATCGCCATGGGCGAAGGCGGCAAGCTCATCTTCACCAGCTTGACCGAGCCTTTTATCGCCTATCTGAAAATATCCTTTTTCGGCGGAATCATTATTGCTCTGCCCGTGATTCTTTACGAAATTTGGGCCTTTGTGGCGCCTGGCCTTTATTCCAAGGAAAAAAAGGTGATTTTTCCCCTGGTTTTTTTGGGATGCCTTTTTTTCGCCGGAGGGGCGAGCTTCGGCTACTTCATTGTTTTTCCCATGGGCTTTAAAGTTCTGCTGGCTTTCGGGGGGGACGTTGCGGACGCCCTGCCTTCCATGAAGGAGTACCTTGGACTGGCCACCAAACTGCTGATTGCCTTTGGCGTCGTGTTTGAGCTGCCCTTGTTTATCGTAACCTTTTCCCGCATGGGAATGGTCACGCCCCAAATGCTGAGAAAAGGGCGGAAATATGCTTTAGTCATTTTTGTCATATGCGGCGCCATCCTGACTCCGCCCGATCCCTTCAGCCAGTTGATGATGGCCGCGCCCTTAGTCATTCTATATGAAATAAGCATAATCGGCGCGGTCATTTTCGGAAAAAAACCCGAACCTGAAACGGATGTTGATGATATTGATGATATTGATTGACACCTTTCAGGCTGTTTGTTAATTTGATTTTTATCAAAGCAAGGCCCTGGCGGCGTTACGCCATCCGGGCTGGTAAAGTTCAAGGCTCTTACAACCGTACCGGAACGGAAAGGGGGTTTAACGACCAATGAAGACTGGAAAACTCTTTAAAATTTTGATGCTGGCCTCTGTCGCCACGCTGTTTCTGGCTGCAGGACTCATTGCAAGCACGTGCCCTGATATCATTCCCATGGAAAACGCTGCTTACGACAGCCACAAAAAGGGCATCGTGCAGTTTACCCATGGCAAGCATTACAAAGATCACGCTATTGCATGCGGTGAATGCCATCATGACGCCCAGGGCAAGCCTCTGGCGGACCTGAAGGAAGGCGACGCTGTTCAGGGCTGCATTGAGTGCCACAAGATCGCCGGCGAAATGCCCAGGGAAGTGAAGCAGGAAATCAAAGGCCTGTCCAGGGAAGAAAAGCAGAAAAAAGAACTGGAATACCATGCTGAGGCCCTCCACATGAATTGCCGGGACTGCCACAAGGCATACAACAAGGAAAAAGGCTTCCGGGGCAAAGACGGCGCTCCCACAAGCTGCACCGCCTGCCATCCTAAATAACCATTTTTTCAAAACACGGCTTATTCAAAGAGGCTGCGCTTATCCGGCGCGGCCTCTTTTTTTGCGATAGTGTAAGCCGCATTTGCCATGGTTTCTCATTCTCCCTACAAAATCAAGCCTCCGTTTTTCCGCACTTGACTTGACCCGCCAGGAAAGGCATTCTTGCGCATTGAGTTTTTCAGCGAGCGGATTATGGAATATTGGATTGATGTAGGCGGCACATTTACGGATTGCCTGGCATGGGACGGAAAGAATCTGTCCCGGTGCAAGGTGCTATCCAGCGGCGGAATCAAGGGGGAAGGGACGTCCCGCCCCGGTGATGGGACCGTATTCGACCGCGCTCGCAAAAAACAGCCCGACGATTTTTTTACCGGGTACGAGCTATCCATTCTTTCATCCGATGGAGAGGTTTGGTGCAAGGGGACGGTTCTGGGTTTTTCCCAGGGCGTTTTTACCGTGGATCCGCCTTTGCCGAAAGACCTTCCAAAGTCCTTTTCCTATGAATTGACAGCCCATGAACCCGCGCCCATTTTAGGCATTCGAATGCTGGCTGGATTGGGCCTGAAAGACGCCATAGGCCAATCTTCCATACGCCTGGGAACCACCCGAGGAACCAACGCCCTGCTGGAGCGTAAAGGCGGCCCTGCCGCGTTGGCGGTCACGGAGGGCTTCGGGGATTTGCTTTCCATCGGCGCCCAGGCCAGGCCGGAGCTTTTCTCCCTGAATATTGAAAAGTCGGAGCCTTTGTTCGTAGAGGTCGTGGAGATCCCGGAACGGATAAACGTCTGGGGCGAAATTCTCAAGCCTTTGGACGCTGAAAGCGTCAGACCCTTGTTAAAGGACCTCATGGATCAGGGCGTCGACAGCCTGGCTGTCTGCCTGATCAACTCCTACGCCAATCCTTGCCATGAGCGGGAGCTGGAGCGCCTGGCCCGGAGCCTGGGTTTTGATAACATATCGGTTTCCAGCGCCCTCACTCCCACCATCAAAGCCTTGGACCGGGGCGACACCGCCATGGTGGACGCCTATCTGGCGCCGGTGCTCAGTGAATACATTAGCCTGATTCGGAGCATAGCGCCCGACGCGGAGCTTAAGGTCATGACTTCCGCGGGCGGGCTTGTGGAGGTTGAGCATTTTCGGGCCAAGGACAGCGTATTGAGCGGCCCGGCCGGAGGCGTAGTGGGGTTCGCCGACGTGGCGCGCAGCTACGGCAGGAGCAAGGCCATCGGTTTTGACATGGGCGGCACCTCCACGGACGTCAGCCGTTTTGACGGAGAATACGAAACCCAGTATTCAGCGCAAAAAGCCGGGGTTCGCATTGTGGCGCCCATGATGGCCATTGAAACCGTTGCCGCCGGCGGCGGTTCCATTTGCCAATTTGACGGCGTCACCCTGTCCGTAGGCCCGGGAAGCGCAGGCTCCCACCCCGGGCCGGCTTGCTACGGCAGGGGCGGCCCCCTGACTGTAACGGACGTCAATTATTTTTGCGGCAAGGTCAGCTCGGATCATTTTCCGTTTCCCCTGCACTTGGCGCCGGTGGAAAAATTACTGAGGGAAATGGCCGCTCTGGCGCCTCAGCCCATGACTCCCCATGAGCTGGCCCTGGGCTTTTTGCAAGTGGCCAATCGAAAAATGGCGGACGCCGTCAAACGCATCAGCGCAGCCAAAGGCTACGATCCCAGGGACTACCTTTTGGTGGCTTTCGGCGGCGCAGGTCCTCAGCATGCGTGCTCCGTAGCCCGGGAACTGGGCGTGCGCGAGATTTGCGCGCCTGGCCTGGCGGGCGTGCTCAGCGCCTGGGGCATAGGCGCCGCGGACGTCCGGTCTTTTCGCGAAGAAAGTTTTCTGCGCCCTCTGGATTCCCACTCCTGGAACCCTGAGGGCCCATTAGTTCAGCGCTTTCAGGCCATGGAAAAGGCCCTTGTGGAGGAGACGGCGGCCCAGGGAATTTTTCCGGAAAACATAAAAACTCCCGTGCGGATCATGGACCTTCGTTATAAAGGGGAGGAAACCGCCATTTCCATCCGCCGCCCCGAAGACGGAGACTGGACAGGCGTTTTTGAAAGCCGCCATCAGCAGTTGTACGGGCATGTCCACCAAGGCCGGGAGATCGAAATCGCGGCCATCCGGGCCGAGTGCGTGGGCTCAACCCCCAGGCCCGAAAAAAAGAAGGCCGCCGAGATTCCGCGGCTCGCGGTTTCCAACTCCACCAAATGGGTCTGGTTTGACGGCCTGGAAATGCAAACCTCGGTCTACGACGAGTCCATGCTCAGGCCCGGAGACCGGGTTTTCGGCCCGGCCATGATAACCCAGGGCCTGTCCACGGTCATCATAGATCCCGGCTTTGAGGCGGTGCTCACCGGATTGGGCGACATAATCATTCGCGATCTGGAGGAGGACGCTAAGTCCGGCCTGACCGAGTCCCGCAGAGATCCTGTAACGCTTTCCCTGTTTAACCATCATTTTCAGCATATCGCCTCCCAGATGGGAGTCATACTCAGACGCACCGCCCTTTCCGTCAACGTCAAGGAGCGTCTGGATTTCAGTTGCGCCATTTTGGACTCATCAGGAAATCTCGTGGTCAACGCACCCCACATCCCGGTGCATCTGGGCGCCATGAGCCGAACCGTGCAGTCGCTTTTGGACGCCGTTGAGGATATTCGGCCGGGAGACGTCTATCTGACCAATCATCCGGCTTTGGGAGGCTCGCATCTTCCAGACTTGACGGTTATGACCCCGGTGTTTGACGACGAAGGGCGGGAGTTGCGCTTTTTCACCGCATCCCGGGCCCATCATGCGGAAATAGGCGGCGTGCAGCCGGGATCCTGCTATCCTTTCGCCGAAAACCTGGCCCAGGAAGGGGTGATCTTCTCCCACCTGAGAATTTGCAGGGAAGGCCGCTTTCTGGAAACCGAGCTCAGGCAAGCCCTGACCCAGGGGCCTTATCCCTCCCGCAATCCCCATGAAAATATCGCGGACATCCGGGCCGCGATAGCAGCCAACCAGACAGGCGCCCGGGAGCTTATCGCCATGACGGACAGGCACTCCTGGGAGGTGGTCAATGCGTATATGGGATACATCCGGGACGCAGCCGAGGAAAAAACCCGCGCCGCCTTAAAGGCTTTGCCCGACGGCATGCATGTTTTCAAGGACGCCTTGGACGACGGTGCGCTTACGGCCGTGGCAGTAAGCATAGAGGGGGACGCCGCCCTGATCGATTTTTCCGGGACGGACCCCGTCAACGCCAATAGCCTGAACGCCTCCGAAGCCGTCGTCACGGCCTGTGTTCTCTATTGCCTGCGCTGCCTGATTCAAGAGGACATCCCCCTGAATTCCGGGGTGTTGGCGCCTGTGAAGATCATCACCCCCGTTTCCATGCTGAATCCTCCTGGCCAGGACGATCCAACCAAATTTCCAGGCGTCGTAGGCGGCAACGTGGAACTTTCCCAAAAAATTGTGGACATCCTGCTCGGCGCACTGGGCGTTGCCGCTGCCAGCCAGGGCACCATGAACAATTTTATTTTCGGCAACGCAAACCTGAGCTACTACGAAACCATTTGCGGAGGCGCCGGCGCCGGCCCGGGCTTTGACGGCGCCCATGCCGTGCACACCCACATGACCAACACCCGCATTACCGACGTGGAGATTTTGGAGCGCCGTTATCCTGTCTTGGTCCGGCAATTTTGCATCCGGCGCGGCTCGGGCGGGGAAGGGGAATTCACCGGAGGCTGTGGAGCAATCCGGGCCATTGAATTTCTTGAACCCATGGAAATATCCCTGCTGACCCAGCGCAGAACCTCCGCTCCCTTTGGCCTGATGGGCGGACTTTCCGGCGCTCCGGGGCAAAACCTGATTCTGCGGAAAGGCGGGGCCGAGCTGGAAGTTCTTCCCTCCCTGGCTCAAACCAAGGCCAATCCGGGGGACGTCCTGATAATCAAGACCCCGGGCGGCGGCGGCTTTGGAAGACCCAAGAAATAGTCATAAAATTCCGGTTTCATTGCACCTTCTTTTTTTCCGCCGAACATGCTATCGTTTAAGTCCTGACAGGGAGTTGCGGAGGGCGCCCCTGTTGCCCTGCATTTTTTGAACTGATTCAAAAAGCCTGAAGACAGCCGTGAGACAATACAAACCCAAGCTGTTTGTCCTAAGCGCATTCATGCTCGGCTTACTGCTCCTGACTGGAGCAGCCGAGGCATTGGTGCGCGCCACCCATGCGGATCAGTGCCAATATTCCAGCTTTCCCGGGTCCGAGGCCTTTTTGCCCGATCCTGACCTGGGCTGGATCCTGAAGCCGGGATTTGACGCCTTTATTTCGTATGATCAGCATCGAGTTTCCATCAATTCCATGGGCCTGCGCAGTCAGGAGGTTTCGGCTAAGCAGCCCGGAGAGTTCCGCATTTTATGCCTGGGGGAAAGCACCACCTTTGGAGCAGGGCTTGCCAACGGCCAGGATTATCCTTCGATCCTGGAAAAACTCTTAAGCGATAAAGACGAGACCGGCCGCTATACGGTTATCAACGCCGGCGTTCCCGCCTGGTCGTCCTACCAAAGCCGGGAGTTCCTTCGCACGCGGGGGCCGGAGCTTAGCCCGGATTTGGTTGTGGTGTATCATGAGGTCAACGATTATCTGCCCACCCTGGTGCGAAAAACCTATTTCAACCAATTCTGCGAAATGGCTTCCGACGAACAGCTTTACGGAAGCCGGACCTTCCGTTCCTTGTCCTCCCTGGCCAAAAGGTCGGCCCTGGTTCGTTTCGCCCTAAAAAGCAAACTCCTATTGCATATGCGGACCGGGCAATACAGCCCGGCGGTCAATGGCTTGCATCAAATCGGCATGCCAGGCATGACGCCCGGGCTTTTGTTACGCGGAGAGTTTTCCCGGCCTGAAAACGCCAAGGGAAATGCGCCGTATCCGCGCAGGGTGACGGATGGGGAGCGGTTGAATAATTTATTTGAAATGAACAGGTTGTGCAAAAAAATGGGGGCGGGCCTGATTATAATCCATCCTTGCTACGCCTATACGCAAAGGCATGAATGCCTGGCGGTTCGGTTTTGCCGGGAGGAAGGCGTTCCCATGCTGGAGGCCTACGACGCGCTGGGGGGCAGGCTGGATCTTTTTCAGGATCCTATGCATCCCAATGCAGAGGGGCACAAGGCCCTGGCGTCAGCCTTGCTGGAGTTCATCAAACAAAACAAGTTGGCGGAATAGTTTACATCTCCCTGCCGTAATACAAGGCCCTTGAATTCACGGAAAAATTCATTTGCCTGTGTACAAACTCAGCGCCCTGGCGGGCGAATGGGACGTAAACCAGACTGCCCTTTTGCGGCGTGACCGTAATTTCCGGCAGCATCATCACCATGGTTTGCCTGGGTTTGACAAAAGAGGCGATGCAAATTTTCAGGCTTTGAGCCGCTTCGCTCAGGGGCAGGTTGACCGGGTGGGTTTCCCCTTGGGGCAATTTATCCTTCAACTCTCCGGGAAAGGGGGTGGAGGTGATGTGCCTGGCCAGACGAACGAACAACTGGGGATTGACCTTAAAAGCAGGAATCCAAAAGAAAAATTCCTGATCTTCCATCTCCTCGGTAATGGCTTTGGGAAGGTTGGCCGCCCGGACCATGTCCGCGACGGAAGCGAGGTTCAGTCCTTCCACTTTGGCTTTAATCCGCCAGAATGGAAGGTATTTTCCGCTTTTTTCCAACTCGCCGATGGTTTGGACCGTCACCCGTTTAAAGCCTTCGTCCTTGGGCCGCCAGGCCTTTTCGCAATTCTGGCACAAAAACACGCAGCTGTCGGTTTCGCCGGCCACGTCCCAGCCGCAATGAGGGCACATGGCGGAAAGAAAATTCGGCGACCATTTGTGATTGGATAACAGGTTGGGGTCCAGCATTTGAGCGTCCTCAGGCAGCCGTCCCACGGGCTTTTTCAGGACGGCGTCAAAAAGCTGGCCGCCTTTGATGAAAAAGGGCGCGTAAATGATGCTGGTGTTGTCGCCGATGTATGCCTTTTCAAAAGATTCTTCCTTGTAGGCGTCCACCTGGGCGAGGCGCAGGTTGATTTCAATGGCTTTTAGCGCGTCCTTGAACGGGATGTCAGGCGCCACGTACGAGCCCGGGACATCCCTGGTTGCAAAGCGCAGATGCAAGAGCTGGGGCCGAAGCCCCAGCGTCATGGGGGCGTAATCCAAGGAAGCCGCCTGGGTGGAAGAATCCAGGAGCTTGTTGTTGATTTTATCCACAGCCGCGGAAAACAGGGTCCCTTTAAAGCGCCAGTACGGAACGTAAACCACCTCATCCGCCTGCTCGCCCAGGTCCATGCAATATCTGAAGGGCCCCCGCGACGTAATGTGCAGACGCACTTTGCAAAACGGGCACGCCAGCACCCGGTCGGTTTCTTCTAAAGTTACAGGCCCGCCGCATTGGGGGCATGGGTGATCAATCCGCCAGTCCAAGTTTCTCTCCACAACTGTTGCAGAATTTGGAATTCGCCAGGTTTTCCGCGCCGCACGCCTGGCAGAAAACCGCCTGATCCTTGCCGTTTACGGGCGTTCCGCAGCGGCTGCAGAACTTGGCCGTAGGCGGCAGGTTTTTGTGGCATTTCATGCATTGGGTGAAAACAAGCTGCTGATGCCCGCACTGGGGGCAAAACCGGGCGTCTTTGGGAATCTGCTGGCCGCAGTCCGGGCACGCCTGGCTTTCGGCCGCAGGCGCAGGTCCGCCCTGTTGAGGCTGCTGACCGCCCTGCTGCAAAAGGTTGGCGAACATTCCGGGCATCATCACGCCCATGCCCATGCCAAGCCCCGAGGATGCCTCTCCGGTGGATTCCGACGCCTTTTCCATGGCCATGGCCGCTTTCATGGCCATGAGCTTGTTCATGTCGTCAAAGAGGCCCAGGCGGCTTTTGTCGTCAATGGCCTGCTGCACGTCCGGCGGCGGCGTGATGGCGCGAATATAAAGATGGGTCAGCGCCAGCCCAAAGTGGGAGAGATCGTCAACCAGTTTCTGCTGCAGACTGTCCGCCAGTTCTTCATAGCGGCCGGGCAGGTTGAACAAAGAGTCCAGGTTTTCGCCCAAGTGGTCGTTAAACCGCGAAACAATGACCCGGTTGAGATAATCCTCGATTTCCTCGGTCGTGTACATGCCCTGGGTGCCCACCAGCCTGTTGATAAACAGCACCGGCTGCACCACCTGCACGTTGAATATGCCGAATGCGCGCAAACGCACCAAACCAAGCTGGGAGTCCTTGAAGGCGACAGGATCGCGGGTGCCCCACTTGAGATCCGTGAAAGTCTTCATGTTGACCATGTAGACTTCCGCTCTCAAAGGGCTTTGCATGCCCCAAGGGGCGCTCAGGATCTTGGTCAGCACGGGAATGTTGTGGGTCTTCAGGGTGTGGCGGCCCGGGCCTATGGCGTCGTAAGCCTTGCCCTGGTAGAAAAACACCGCAGCCTGGCTGTCCCGAACCGTCAGTTGAGCGCCGAATTTGATTTCACCGGAGCCTTCACGCGGAATGCGCTGAACCATCTGCTTTCCGGTTTCATCGAACCATTCGATTACTTCCAGAAAGATCACATTGTTTTCTCCCATGGAACCGCCTCCTATAAAACATTGGTAGGACTGCGCGCCCATCAGGCCGCGCCTAAGAACCGACTATATATTATATTTGCTGTCAAGACGCCCGGGAAAGAACATCCCCTCATCCCGGCCGCCTATTGGGACGTCGTCATTTTTGTAATTTGCTGCATCTTAGGATGGCTCAACAACTTCATGAACTTGGGATTGGCCATCAAAGTATTTATATCCCCGGAGGAAACCGCATTCATGATTTCAGGATCCGCCAGGATCTCCATGATTTCCGGGTCGGATGATAATGACATGATTTCGTTCATGATGTTCGGGTTGCTCATCATTTGCCGCTGCAAGGCCTGGCTCTGCTTCACAACCTGGGCGTCGCCGCCGGAGCTGGATGCTCCATAAGTCGAACTGGTGGATCCCGTGTAAGACGAGGTTTGGCTGCTGCCCGCAACTCCGCCTGAAGACGGGTTCTGCGAGCTAATGGATGTGATCTTGGACTCATGGACCCGGATGACTCCCAGGGTTTTTGAGCGGATGCTGTAAACCCTTCCGGAATGAGCGATAATCTCGCCTCGCAACACGGTTCCATCCGTAAGTTGGAATTCCGAAACCATTCCCGCAAAGGCGGCCCCGGCGAAAAGCGCCAGGATGAAAAATACTCCGGCAACCACTCCTAATCGTTTCATGGCATTCCCCTATGTTTGCGGCATTTCGGGATCAGCCCCGCCGCCGCTTCAAAGCTCTTAATTTTATCAGCCGGGCGCCTCCATAAGCAAGGGAATATTTGAAAAAAGCCATGTAGTGTGAGGCGTTTCACATTGTTATGCCTTTATGATACACATTCCTCGATAGGCTCGCGGGAAAAAGGAGCGTTCCTGGCGCCTTTTTTCAAGACGGGAGCTTGGCAAGGATTAGGATTATTGACATTATGTCCCAAAACGCGTTAATTTGGAATAAATTCAACCCTTTTCCACAGGAGCCTCTGGTGGGCGAAAGGAGAGAGAATGAACAAGGAAGCTATTACCAAACACGAAATATATAATAAGCTGGTCGGCTTTTCCCAGCAGGATCTGGCCGACATAGCCGCTTTTATAGATTTCATGAGGCATAAAAAGAATCTTGAAGAAAAAAAGGTGGTTAAGCTGCAAGGTATATTGAAAGGGTATGACATAGACTTTTCTGTGCTTAAAGAAATGAAGGAAAAATCCTGGCTGCATCTAGAGCGGGAATTTGAAAATGGATAGCTATGTGACGGATACCCAGGCCCTGGTGAAATTCATGATGGGGCATAAGGTAATCAATGCGCGTTCGCACGAGGCTTATCTTTCCACGGATAAAGGAGAGTGCGCTATTATCGTTCCCGCCATTTTGCTGATGGAAATGCTTTATCTTTTCGAGAAAAATAGAATCGATGTCGGTCTGCTTCAAGCAGAAGAACTGTTTAAAAGTAAAAACTACCAGTTCGAACCATTAAGTTTTGATATTCTTAAAACAGCCGCAGAAATTGATGACATCCCTGAATTGCATGACCGCCTGATAGCTACCACCGCAAGATACTTGGGCCTGCCTTTGATAACCAACGATCCGGAAATAACGGCGTCACGTTTCGTAAATGTTTTGGACTAGTGATATTAACCATAGTTTGTTTCCTCAATTGCTTGACAATTTTCTCCTTAAAAGACAATGATTGCCCACGAGGGTAGTATAGCCGCGTCCATCCGGACCAAATTCGTTAAATCATTCCTGTTGTATAAGCCCGGAGGCCTTTATGCTTCCAGCCAATTCCTGGGTGCGTTCTTTCGGCTTTTGGATTCTTATAGGCCTGACGGCTTGGTTCGCCCATTTTTCCCTGTCCGGGAATTTTCTGTTTTATGAAGACGACTACGCCAAGGTTGTGGACGCCATGGCCAGAAACTTTGATGAGTCCGTGTACAATTTCTATTGCCACTGCCGGGACTGGCCCCAGGGCCGTCCTCTGGGCTTTGCGCTCATAGCCCCTTTCAGCTGCATCGGGGTAAAGATAGCAGGTCTGCAGGGCGTGTACATAACCGGGTTTTTGATGCTGCTGGCAAATGCCGCGCTTTTTTTTCCGTTGATGCGCAGGTTCGCCGGGGAAAACGCCGCCGTGTTCGGAACCCTGGCCTTTTGCCTGTTTCCGGCGGTTACGGTCAATGCCTGGGCCACTCATTTTATGGGGAACGAGCCTGCACTATTTTTTATGTTGGCGGCTTTTTTACTCTACCTGAGCCGGTTTCGCCGGTGGTCTTACCTTTTGATTTTTCTGGCGACGATCACCTACGAATCCACTTTGCTTCCCTTCGCCGCCGCCCCTTTGCTGGATCAAAAATCCGAAGAAAGGCTTGCCCGGCGCCTGCTCCGCCACTGGGCGGCCCTGGCCGTTTTATTGGCCGTATATTGCCTAATCCGCATGAATTTGGGCGAGCCCCGCATGACCCGGCAATTGGCCTCCATGGGCCTGGGGCAAATAAGTTATAAAGCC
The DNA here is from genome assembly GCF_000429905.1 of Desulfatibacillum aliphaticivorans DSM 15576. Taxonomy (NCBI): domain Bacteria; kingdom Pseudomonadati; phylum Thermodesulfobacteriota; class Desulfobacteria; order Desulfobacterales; family Desulfatibacillaceae; genus Desulfatibacillum; species Desulfatibacillum aliphaticivorans. Next base: position 14,882 of record NZ_AUCT01000026.1, read on the forward strand.
TTGACCGCCATGCTCATAGGACCCTGGACGATCCTCAAGTCCTTCGCCCTCCCGCCTTTGCCCAATTCCGGCGTTTTTTCCATGTCCGGAGTTGTCAGCATGGCCGTCATTTTTTTATGCAGCCTGGGCGCCTTAGTCTGGAGGACGGAGTGGAGAGATCAGCCTTTTGCAATCCCATGGAATAAAATCGTTCCGGCCTTTGTTTTACTCGCCTTATCCTATCCCATGGCCTTTTTCCCGCCTCACTGGCCGCCGGTCGCCCTGGCGACCACGGCGTCCAGGGTGCATTTCGCCGCGACCGCGGGCGGGTCCATGGCCGTAGGAATCATCCTGGCCTATTTGTTTGAGTTGGCGGCTCATAAGGGAAAAACCGCCGTCTTCGTTGTTTTCGCTTCCTGCTACTTCGCCCTGTTAGGCGGATATCACTTGTCCGTGCAAAAGGATTACGCCAAAAGCGCCCGGCTTCAGAAAGAATTTTGGACTCAGGTTCTTGCTTTGTGCCCGGACATGGGGGAAGATGCCGTGATCTTTGCGGAACAGCCGTTGTGGGACCACCCGGGGCTTATGAGCGTCCATTCCTGGGCGACCCGGCTTGTTTTGGAAAAACTGGTCCGCTTCCCCAAGGAATGGGAAAACCCTCCGCGGCTTTATTGCATGGATCAGTGGGTAAAGGACCATGTGTTCCAGGAGCCGGATAAAATCGTCTGGCGGGAGATCATATACGACGAGGTGTACAGACCCCACATCCTGGAGCCGGAAAATGTGATCGTTCTGGGCCGGCGAGAGGATGGGCGCATGATGCGGCGTTTCGGGGTTTACAGGCTCGGGCCGGATAACAAAGTCCTCCTTGATCTTAAGCCGATAGGGCCGCCCTCTTTGAACATGCATTCCAAGGGTCCGGCCTGGGAATATGTCATTGGCAAAAGACTGACTTCTAAATTAGTGGAGTAAAGCAATGATGAATAAAAAACTTTCCAATCGAGTTTTTTGTTTGTTTCACTGCGCAGTGCTTTTTCTGTTTTTAGCTGCGTCCTGTTGGGCTGATGACGCATGCCTGGATGTCGCACAGTGCAAGGAATTGCCGGGAATGTCCAATATGTACCAGGTAAGCGATTCCCTGTATCGCGGCGCCCAGCCCAAAGCCGAAGGCTTCAAGAGCCTGGAAGCCCATGGGATTAAAACCGTGGTCAACCTGCGCATCACACAAGGGGATGAAAGGTACGCCGGGGATACAAGTATGAATTTGGTGGGCATTCCCATGTTTCCCTGGGACCCAGGGGAGGAGGATGTCATCCAATTCCTTCGGCTGACGCAAGACCCGGAAACAGCCCCGGTGTTTCTACATTGCCGCCACGGATCGGACCGGACCGGCGCCCTGACAGCCTGCTATCGGGTTGTCGTCTGCGGCTGGCCCCTGGAGCAGGCGGTGGAAGAAATGACAAAAGGCGGCTTTGGATATCATCCCATTTGGTGGACCTTGCCCAGGGACCTGGAAGATTTGGATTTTGACCGCATCCGGCGAGAAGTTTTCAGCCAATAATGCGAATTTTGGAGGTGGTATGAGCACGGCGACGATTTTTCAGCGATTGATCAAGGGGCAGGCCCCGCCTGTGGGCGGCATTCCGGAGCCGCTGCAGGACGCCCTGGCCTCTGTTGCCAGCATTCGCGGCAAGTTTTCCCGCCTAAGCAGCCTGGAGCGCGTCCTGACGGCGGTCCGGCATAAAGAGCCGGACCGGATTCCCGTGGCGCCCCTGGTGAACGCTGCGGCCAGGAGAATTTTGGGCGTTTCCTTTCCCGATTACTCCCTGAAGGCGGAAAGCGCTGCGGATGTGTTTACGGCTTCCGTGGATTTTGTGGGCGCTGACTTTATTGTGCTGCTTCTGGATTTGTCCGTGGAAGCCGCCGACTTCGGCCAGGAGATGGTCTATCCCCTGGATTCCACAGCCCGGCCTAATTACGACAATCCCCTCATCAAAGACGTGGACGGCTACGCCAAAATCCGGCCCGTCCCTTTTGAAAAATCCGTCCGCATGAAGGAGCAGGTGCGGCTGTGCGAAATCATGGCCGAGCGCGTGGGGCTCGGGACCATGGCGGGCGGCTTTGTGTTCGGGCCTTTGGGCGTCCTTTCCATGATGCGCGGCGCAGAAGCCTTGTTCAAGGACTGCCTGAATCATCCCAAAAAGGTCATGGCCGCCTGCGAGGCCGTTACCGAAACCCTGGTGGAATTCGCCCAGGCCCAATGCGAGGCCGGCATGCCGGCCGTGGCCATAGACACCCTTTACGCCTCGTGGAACGCCCTGCCGAAAAAGGTGTGGGAGGAAATCGAAGGCCCCTTTGCAGGGCAAATCGCCCAGGCCATACGGGATAAGGGCGGCCTTGTGGGCGTCCATAATTGCGGGCACGCGCCGTACTTTGACGTTCAGATAAAGGCCATGGACGCGTCGATCATGAGCTTCGCCCACTTGCCCGACGATTGCGCCGCTCCCCGGGAGATGAAAAAAAAATACGGGGATCAATTGACCTTGATCGGCTATGTCCCGACGCCCTTGCTGGTCCACGGAACGCCGCAACAGATTATGGATGAATGCCGGCGGCAGATAGACGTTCTGGGCAGGGACGGCGGCTTTATTTTAGCGCCCGGCTGCGAGTACCCGCCCAACATTCCGCTGGACAGCGCGTTTGCCATGATCAAGGCCGTGGAAAAATAGACCAGAGGGGGGAGCATGAATACCAACCAGGAGAAGACATATAATGACTTGCAGCAAGCCGTATCTGAAGCGGACATGGATTTGCTTGCAGCGGCCTTTGAAAGCAGTCCTGACCCGCGCCAGGCGCTTGATGCCCTGACCAAAGGCCTGGACGCGGTCAGGAAAAAATTGGGGGACTACCGCTCCTCCGTGGCCGAGTTCCTCCTGTGCGTGGACGTAATGCGCGCCGGCCTCAGGAAGATCAAGGACGCCTGCCCCAAAGACGGAGACATGCCCGTGGTCGTCATCGGAGTGGTCCGGGGAGACGTCCACGATTTGGGCAAGAACATAGTCGGCGGAGTGTTGGAAGCCTATGGATATCGGGTGGTGGACCTGGGCAGGGACGTGGCGCCTTTGGAGTTTGTGGAGGCCGTGGAAAAGCAGGGCGCTTCCGTGCTGGCTCTTTCCGCCATGATGTCCACGCCTTTGGCGGACATGGCCCGCACCATTGAAATCTGTAGAAATCGCCTGCCTCATGTTAAGGTGTTGGTGGGCGGCGCAGCCCTGGACCAGGATGCGGCCCAAAGCATGGGCGCTGACGGCTACGCCGAGTCCGTCGTTGGCGTTCCCGGCAGCTTAAAAAGCGTCATGACTGCCGGAAAAATCCGGGCCTCCCGCGTTTTTGTGGATTACGACAAGAAGCTCAGGGTGGAAGAGGTGGAAGCCGCCTCGCCCCCGGAACAAAAATACAACTCATAAAAGAGATTAAGAATGCCCTTATTTCAACCGCCCTTGCCCAAGCCCGAAGCCGTCCTGGAGGAGTATTTCCATCAGTTGGGATACCCTAAAATCGAGGAAGTCCCGTCCCAGATAAAGGCCATCGCCGTCCCGACCTTGGAAAAAGTGATCAACCTGGCCCAGCCTTTGGCCATGTACGAGGTTACGGAGATTCAAGAAGTCGGCGAGGCTGCCATTACCTGCAAGGGCATGGAAATATCCAGCAGATTGTGGGCGGAGTTGATCGGAAAAACGCCGGAACCTCGGAAGATTGCCGTGTTTGCCGTGACCCTGGGCAAGAAGCTGGAGGAGGAAAGCGCCCGGCTTCAGGAAAAAGCCATGGCCATGGGATTTTTCATGCATGCGGCCGGAGCCGTGGTCGCCGAAAAAGCGGTGGATGCGGTGCAATACGTGATCGGAAGGGATTCGGCCTTTGAGGGCCTGGTTATGTCGCGAAGATTTTCGCCGGGATATTGCGACTGGCCCACGGAAGGGCAAAAGGATTTGTTTGCATTTTTAAAGCCGGAAAAAATCGGAATAACCGCCTCGGAGGGTTGGGCCATGACGCCGTCCAAGTCCGTCACCGGGGCCATTGCTTTCGCCCCTGAACTGCCGAGCCTCAGCCCGTGCAGGTCCTGCCCCAGCAAGGATTGCGACCACCGGAGGAAATGAATCCTCCGGCGGGACAAACTCCATCTATTCGTGTTTTTTCTCGGCCTGCTCCAACTCGTGGGTGCGGTCCTTGGAAAAATCCATGTCTTTCAGCCCGGATTCATCCTTGGGGTTGATCAGCACGAACCGGTTGCACAAGTCGATTTCCACGGCGCCTTGTTCAAAGGTCAGGGCCAGGATGTGGCCGCCTTGTGTTTTATCGTCAGACAAAAAGTGCAGGTGATATCCGGGCACGCCGATGCCCTTGGCGTAAGGGGGCGTGCGGAAACCCACCACCGTGCCCTTGACGTTTTTCATATGAAATTGGGACTGGTTTTTGGTGACCTCCACCAAAGGCGGATAGGGCTTGGTCTGCTCGGGCACGCTCCGGGTGAGCATCGTGGAAAAGGTTCCGGTGGCTTTGACGGCCAAAAAGATGTTCTGGTTGGGCACGGCCAGGTCCGTGACGTGCATGAGGCCTTTCAGGTCGGTTCCGGGGATGATGTTTACAGCCTTGTCTGGCAGAAATTCCGCAACGCAGGCGAACGGCGTGGTTTCCTCAGGACCGGGCGTCACAACGCTGCCGTCGTACTTCACCTGGTAGATTTGCCGGTCCAGGACAACCATTTCTCCGTCCAGGCCGTCAAAGGTGCCAATGCCCATGTCGCCGTGTTCAAGGATTTTGCTGCATTTCTCCTGGCCGTCGTAGGCGCCCGCCAATATTGCGTCGATAAACGAATATTGGGTGATCGTATCCTGCTGGGTTGTCGCGCACCCCGCAAGAAGAATGAAGATGCAAAAAATCGCGGGAACCCGGAAAACCTGCTTCATTACACTGCTCCTTCCGTCGCGGGCCCTTTGGAAACCAACGCATCAAGGGCCACGTTTTTGTTGGGATAAATATTAAAGACCCTGTCCAGCCGCGTAAGGCTGAAAACCTGGCCCACCTGCTCCTGAATCCCGCAAAAGGCCAGGGCGCCGGAGCCGGAGAGCTTTTTCACCATGGCCACCATGACTCCCAGGCCGCTGGAATCCAGAAACTTGACGTGCGAAAGATCCAGGACGATCTTTTTATGCCCCTCGTCAATGGCTTCCACCAAGGCGGCTTTAAACTCATCCTGAATGGAAGCGTCGATGTTCTTCTCCATGGGGGTCAGAATCATGACGTCTTGTTCTTGCTTGGAATGTATTCTCATATCCGCTCCTCTTTCACCAAGCCCTTGCCGTGGCGATGGATGAAGGATCGCTGGGAGTGTATTTTAACTTGCCGGATTTCTCCGCCTCGGTTGGGGGAATGGCAACCAGATCCCAGATTTCTTCAGCGTATTGCCGGATGGTCCTGTCCGAGGAAAAATGGCCTACGCGAGCCACGTTCAGGATCGCTTTTTTCGCCCAGAGGGTTTTGTCCACATATTCCTGGGTGGACAGTTCCCTGGTTTTCACATAGGATTCCAGGTCCGCCAGGTGGAAAAACATTTCATTATCCGCCAGCAGATAATCCTTCAGCCAGGCAAACAGCCCGGACTCCCGGGGGCAGAAACGGTCGCTGGCCAAGGAGTCCACCACCCGCTTGATCATAGGATGCTTGTCGTACATGGCCTTGGGTTTGTAGCTGCCCGCGCGCTTCATTTTCTCGATTTCATACGCTGTCAGCCCACAAATGTAAATGTTTTCCCGGCCGACTTTTTGGGAGATTTCGATATTGGCGCCGTCCATGGTGCCGATGGTCAAGGCGCCGTTCAGGGCGAACTTCATGTTACCCGTGCCCGAGGCTTCGAACCCCGCCGTGGAAATCTGCTGGCTGATGTCCGCCGCCGGGATGATTTGCTCCGCAAGAGTCACCCGAAAATTGGGCGCAAAGGCCACTTTTAAAAAGTCCCGGGCCTTGGGATCGTCCTCTATGGTGTTGCCCACGTTGTGGATCAGCTTGATCAATTGCTTGGCGGCCCAGTATCCGGGGGCGGCCTTGCCTGCGAAGATGAATGTCTTGGGGCTGACCGGCTCCACGCCGTCCTCAGTCAGGGCCAGGTACTCCCAGATAATCCCCAGCACGTTCATAAGTTGCCGTTTATATTCGTGAATGCGCTTGACCTGAACGTCGAACAAAGAGGCGGGATCCACCTCCACCACCGTGGTGTTGAAGATGACGTCCTTCAGGCGCTCCTTGTTGCCGTGCTTGACTTGCATAAACTTCTCGCAAAAGGCCGGATCCTCGGCGAACGGCTCCAGTTCCCGGAGCCTTTCCAGGTCCGTGACAAAGCCCGGGCCGATGGCGTCCTCAATCAAGTCATGCAGATTGGGGTTGGCCACGCACAGCCAGCGGCGAGGCGTAATCCCGTTGGTTTTGTTGTTAAAGCGTTCAGGCCACATTTCAAAGAAATTGGGCGCCAGGGATTTTTTAATCAGATCCGTGTGCAGCGCGGAAACCCCGTTGACGGAATGAGCGCCGACAATAGCCAGGTTAGCCATGCGCACCTGCCTGGGAGGGCCTTCCTCCATAATGGACATGTTACGCATGCGGTCCACGTCGCCGGGCCACAGGGTGACCACCCTGTCCAGGAACTGCTGATTGATGTCGTATATGAACTGGAGATGGCGCGGCAACAGCCTGGCCAGGAGCGATTCCGGCCATTTTTCCAGGGCTTCGGGCAGAAGCGTGTGGTTGGTGTAGGCGATGGTCCGGTTGGTGATGTCCCAGGCGCGCTCCCAGGGGACCCATTTTTGGTCCACCAGAATCCGCATTAACTCGGCCACGGCCAGGGCGGGGTGGGTGTCGTTCAATTGGATCGCCACTTTTTCCGGGAACTTGTTAAAATCGCTGTAATCCTTTTCGTAGGTGCGGACGATGTCGTTCAAGGAGCAGGCCACCAGAAAGTATTCCTGGATCAGCCGCAATTCACGCCCCGCCTCGTAGGAATCCTTGGGATAGAGAATCTTGGAGATTTTTTCCGACTCGATTTTCTGCTCCACGGCCCGCAAGTAGTCGCCTTCGTTAAAGATCTTGATATCGAACTCCGTGGAAGGCCGGGCCGCAAACAACCTAAGGCGGTTCACCGTCAACCCGCCGTATCCGGCGATGGGGATGTCGTAGGGCACGCCCGTAACCAGGTTCCAGCCCAGCCAAAGGGGATTGTGGCGGCCCCATTTGTCCTTGGTCTCCTCGATCCTGCCGTACATGGGCACGATGCACGCGGCGTCCGCACGCTCCACCTGCAAGGCCGGCGCTTCCGAAATCCAGGAGTCGGGCTTTTCCCGCTGATATCCGTTGCTGATATCCTGTTCGAACAGGCCGTAGTCGTAATGGAGCCCATACCCGAATCCCGGCATGTCCAGGCTGGCCATGGAATCCAGAAAGCAGGCGGCCAGACGGCCCAAGCCGCCGTTGCCCAGGGCCGCGTCCCGCTCCTGGTCGCAGATGGTTTCCACGTCCGTGCCCAAAAGTTGCAAGGCCTCGGCCACCTGATCGTAAATCTTCATGGCCCGCAGGTTGTTGGCCAGGGATCTTCCTATGAGAAACTCCATGGAAAGATAATACAGCCGTTTCGCGCCGGAGTCTTCGTACCTTTGGTTTGTCTTGAGCATTTTTTCAAGCAGGCGGTCCCTGACCGAATAGGATAGGGCCAAATAGATGTCCCGCTTTGAGGCCTGGGTCGGCACAACCCCCAGGGAGTAAGCCAAATGCCTTGTGATGCTCCGGTATAGAGCATCCATGGTATATCCAAGCCTGACGTACAGTTCGCCTTCCATAATTCACCTCATCGGCCGCAGCCGGCCTAATGGAACAGGTTAAGCAAAAACAGTTCCAACATATTATATTATAATAGATGGCAGGCTCATTGTAAGCATTATATTTTGGTTAGGCTTTGAAGAGGAGAGATATTTTTTCGAAAAGGAGGGCTGCCGGCGAATCCTCCGGCCTTAGTTGCGAGGTTTCCTTAGTATATATAGCTATTGGTTTATTCAGAATGCCCCCCAATATTTTTGGATGAAAACACCAAATACGGGAGCACTATCTTCCCCACTCCACAGTAACCTGGGCTTTTCCGGATTGGGGTGGCCCAGGAAACTCGTTTTCCTGGGCGCGTAAGCGCAAAAGGCGCGACCCGTAAGGATAATCAAGGTTTGGCCCGGTCGGCGGGCGGATGGATTTCTAGGAAGCCTGCATTTTTCGGCGACACAGGTTCAGGAAGAACATTGGTCTCCACAAACGCTTCCTCAAGCCTTCTGTGCTATGGAAGCCCCAATCCGACGACATAGAGGATGTTTGGGAGGCCTTTTTTTCCAGTGCATTTGAGCAACCCCGGCAAGCAATCTGTGCTGCCGCTCGTGGCATTTTGACTTAATATCGCCCTTGTTTGATCTGAAATTCTGCTAAAATAATACATAATTTCAAAGGGTTGTTAAGTTATTGAGTTTTTGAGAGACGTCCCCTGAAGTTGAGACGTCCCCTGAAGTTCTTTGGCGCGAATCCTCTGTAGCCGCGTGTTATCGTCCTTGGTTGATATGTGTTACCAAAATTTCCACCATGGTTTTTTACTTGCCGTTGCGCTGTTTTCAGAATCAATGACGGAATATTTTGCCGCAAGGAGGGGATAGAGATTATCCACATTTTCCTCGTCCCACTCCTCTCCGGAAGGTTCATCTGGAAAAGGTATGTCCCTGTCTGGAATATCTCCCAGTTTTTCCTCCGCAACATCGTATTTCACATATTGAAAGCCCTCATAACAAAGGTCCTCATCGTATTCAAAATCGAGATTGGCAAGAGATTCCGGATCAGCCAATGCTGCTTCATAAATTTTCCGACCCAGAGAGATCAATGTTGCACGGAAGTCGGAGAAAGAGTCATCTGAGCATCCACCGTGCATGACATAGGCGGCGCCCCATAATGGCCAAGTATAAGCAAAAGCGTCCGCTGAATCAAAATGCCTGATGAAGTCACGCAAATCCTGGTCTTTTAACTTTAATAGCCTATTTTTAAGTAACTCGCATTTCCGATCCATATTGCCGTCTGATTCATCATGAACCGCTTCAATTATTTGCCAAAATTCGTCTTTATTCATTATTTCGATCTCCATCACAGAGAATTCTTGGGAATGTCCCTTACTAAGCGACTGACTTTATATAATCCTGAAATCATGTATGAATGTTGAGTCATAATTTTAGATTAACTTGGTTTAATTTTGCTTGAGAACCTTGAAGAGCATGCTGGATGAACGACAAAACCAGTTCTGCCGGGGCAAAGCGCCAAACCCCAGCCGCATTTATCCTTGAAGGCTTCGCCCCCTAAAATCCTTTATATTTTTCCGGGAGTTCGTCAAACCTGGGAATTTCAGATAACGCATTGTCCCAGTTCGCTTTATTTCTGCAATAGATATGCCCTTGCGGTTTGATGTCCACGTCACTGTCGAGGCTCCCCGCCGGAACGACCAGCAATGCTCCGTTCATCTGGATGTTTGGAAGAGCCGACCCGCACATTGGACAGAAACTTTTTATGTGGCCTTCTGATTTGAAGTCAAAGGTTTGCACATCATCCTTCCCTGACAACCAGGTCAGCCTGGCTGTGGAGGAAAAAAGGTTTGCCGCATGAGCGGAACCGGTGTCTTTGCGGCAACGTTCGCAATGGCAAAGAAAAAAGTTTTCAAACTCTCCGTCCACTTCAAACCGTATTTTCCCGCAAAGGCAAGATCCCTTGTATATCATAATATTTCCTTAGCTTTTTTTGGGTTTCCATGGCGGCGCACCGCCGCGCCAGGCCCTCCGTTAAAAAATACCCTGCGCCGCTCCGCAGCCCGGAACGGCGCAGGGTCATAATGTTCTCTTGATCAAACCGGAAATGGGCGATTAAACCGATTCCGGCGCCTATAAGGCCTTAATCCCACTTGTCTTCCTTTTTCAACACCTCAACCACCTTCACCGCTTCTTCGGTCATGGCCATGACGTCAACCTTTCCAACCCGGTTGACATGAAAGGGCTGGTCATTGGGCCAGAATTCCACATGAAGAGGCCTTTTGTATCCTGCCATATCCTTGCAAAATCCCTTTATGGCGTCGGAGGCCAGGTCTTTACCCGCTTTCGGCTTCACCCAGGCAAAGACGCCGTCCACATGCGTCTTATGCGGAACCCCCACAACAAGGGCCTGGTCCACATCCGGGTGCTGATTGATGAAGTCGCTGACTTCATCCGGGAAAACCAGGTAGCCCTTGGGCTTGATGACGAACTTTCTTCTTCCGGCGAATTTCAGGCCCCGGTATACGCCGAAGTCGTGAAAATACCCCATATCTCCGGTATACAGGACTCCGTCCCTGGTAATGGCCTTGGATGTGGCTTCTTCGTCATTATAATACCCCAGGAAGACGATCGGGCCGTGGACGCAGATTTCTCCGACTTCTCCCAAAGGCACTTCCTCTCCGGCCGTCCCGTCTTCTTTCATGGGCTCCCTGATCGTCACCGGCGCCAACTCCGGGTAGACTTGCCCCACCTGTCCGGCCATTTCTTGAATGGGAATGGCCTTGGGCGTTGCGGTGAAATATCCGGCGCATTCCGTCATGCCAAGAGCGGTCCCGAACGAGGGCGCCATTTTTTGCATTTGCTCCAGAAAGGTGATGTCCACCGCGCTGCCGCCGTAAAGCACGTACAGCAAGGAGGACAGGTCGGCGTCCTGATAGTTGGGCATTTGCCAGATCATGTGGAACATGGTCGGCACTCCGCCCCACCACGTGGCCTTGTATTTTTCAATGAATTGCAAAACAAGGTCCGGCTGGAAGATATTCACCGTTACGACGGTTCCCCCGACAAACCAGGCGGTCATGGGTCCCTGGCAGGTTCCGGCCACATGGCTGGTGGGCATGGAGTTCAAAAAGCGGCTTGCGCTGCCCCATAGGCCGACTTCTCTGGAAAAAATGGCGTTATTGACAAGGGTGTTTTCGTTGCAGATCAGGGCAGCCTTGGGAAACCCGGTCGTCCCGGTGGTGAAAATAATGATGTGGGGATCGCGCTTGTCCAGGCTTGCATACGTTTCTTTCAACTCATTGACAAGGGCGCCGTCTTCCGCCAGCGGCGTTAACGCATCCATGGAAAATAGAGCGCTAAAATCCTTGATATACTCGGCGTCATTGTCAAAGGCGCCGCCCAGGGGGTACTCGACAATGTGTTTCAGCGACTTCACGTTTTCAAAAACGGCTTGGGAAATTTGCGTAAAATCCCTCAAGGGGGTGTTCCCCAGGCAGAAAAAAGCGACAGGCTCAATTTTGTTCATGTTCCTGATGATTTCATGATCCTGCAGCCGAACGTCCAAAGGCGATATGACGGCGCCTACGGTTGCGCACCCGTAGGTGAGAAAAAAGAATTCCGGCGTCGAAAGCCATTGAACGGCGACGATATCCCCTTTTTTAACGCCCATTTCCTTCAATCTCAATGCATAGAGCGTTATAATCTCGTCAAATTCCTTGTACGTGTATACTTCTTCCTTGTTGGCGCCGACCAACGCAATATTATCCGGCGTCTTTTCCGCCCAACGTTTGATGTAATCCGTAATGAGGGGCAACTGCCAACTGTCTTGTAAGGACTCGTCCAATTTAATTGTAACCATTGATCCTCCTGCAAATGAATCGCACTTCATACAGAGGCCCTTTTTAATAGGGTTTCTGCACACTTGGTTCCTTCATTTGTCCAGACCGGGAGTCAAACCGTAACCACCAAATAATATATATCGTCTCCCCAGCCTTCAAACCCGCCTGAACGCCAAACTATACAGCATCTATCCTTCTCCCTTTTACAAACCTTGTCAATAGGGTCAGCCGGGCGAAATTCATCAAGGCGAAATATGATAAGGAAACCACGTTTCCAGAAAATTTCAATTCGGAAGGACGCAGTATGATATTGGTTGAAGAAGGCCGAGATCGACATCAATCCTCTGGTCACGGAAGGGACGAACCTGTTCGCCCTAGTGGTCCTGAAGGGCGAGGATTGATCCGCATAAATTAAAACTCCGCAAAAACGGTCAAGAAAGCTCCCGTGCCGGGTGCTAAGCATTGAGGCCATGGAGGTTGGCTATGTCCGACGCACGAGCATATTACGAAGAGCGCATAATCCGGGTGCAGATGTTCATCCAGGATCATCTGGACGATCCGATGACGCTGGAAGAACTGGCCAAGGTTGCCTGCTTCTCCCCGTTCCATTTTCACCGGATTTTTACGGCCATGACGGGGGAGCCGCTTAAGGAGTACATCCGCCGCCTGCTTCTGGAGCGGGCCGCCCATGAACTGCGGTACTCCTCTCAGCCGGTTGTGCAGGTCGCCCTGAACGCGGGATACCAGACCCACGAAGCCTTTACGCGCGCTTTCAGAAACATGTTCGGCGTTCCCCCCAGGCAATACAGGACGGAGCTTCCCTCCAGGGCTCGCAATAGGGCGGGCTCTCCCCAGGTTTTTAACCTGAGAATCCTCAAACCTAAAGGAGACGCCATGGACATCCGAATCGAAGAATTTCCACCCCTTGACGTTGTTTTCATCCGCCACACCGGCCCGTACGAAGAGTGCGGTATCGCCTGGGAAAAGCTGTGCTCCCACCCGGACGTCGCCAAAGAACTGGGGCCCGAAACCCAGGCCATAGGCATTTGTTACGACGACCCGGACATCACCGAAGCCGATAAAATCCGCATGGATGTTTGCGTTACCGCGCCGCCCTCTCTTTCTCCGCCGGAAGGCATGGAAAAGCAGACCATCAAGGGGGGAGAGTACGCCGTCCTGACCCATCATGGCCCTTATGAGGGATTGCACGACTGCTACCGCTGGCTGTTCGGAGAGTGGCTGCCTTCCAGCGGTAGAGAGGCTAACTACGCCCCCTCCCTGGAAGTGTATGTCAACAGCCCGGAGGAGGTCGCGCCCCAGGACCTCATCACGGAAATTCGGGTTCCGCTTAAATAGACATCCGGTTTTACAAGCCCGATTGCTGAACCATTCCACGTCATCCCCGCAAGGGTGATCCGATTCTTTCAGAATCGTCCGCAAGCGGGGACCCAGCATCGTGTCGGTGTGTTGACAACTATTTGATTATACTACTTTTTTGAACTCGTTCCCATGCTGTCAGCCCGTATCGCGGTAGTTTGCGACATGGGCTGCCGCGTGGGAATGCAAACGGGAGTCGCCAATTTCCTCAAACGTTGACCCCATGCCCTCATGGATTGATACCGACTCCTGCCCATGGAATGCTCCAGTATGCATTACTACGGCGGGCCGCGGGAACGACCTCACCGCGAATTGGACGGTTATTCCGTAAAACCCTTCTTAGCCATGGCCTCGGCGTTTAAGAACCTGGCCATGCCGGTTTTCATTTTCCGGAACCCCTGAGTTTCGTAATAACCCTCCTTCCCGACCGCAGCATACAAGATCACATGGCAATTGGGGACGTCAGCCAGAATCGTGGACAGGATGATCCTTCCGAGCCCCTTGCCCTGGTAATCCGGGGACACCGCAAAATCATACAACGCCGCCTGATACGCCCCGTCGGATATGGCCCGGCCCATGCCGATCAGCTTGCCGGAGTCCAAAATAAACACCACGGAGTAGCTGGCCTCAAAAGCCTTTTGATGAATATCAGGCGGGTAGTGGGCCATGCCCACGGTTTTCAGCAGGTCCGAAACAGCCTGCCAGTCCACGTTATCGCAGTTTCTTTTGATTTCATAATCCATGGGGGCGCCTTTCCACTTGTTTTTCACAACCGTGCTAGCCTGCTTGACAGAACGGAAAATCCTTTTCAAATATACTAATTATACCATTTTAGAACAGATCAAAACAGAAATTCTAATGGTTTTTTACGGCGATATTTCGCCTTTCCCGGAAAATCCAAGGGCCAAAATTGCTTGTTCGCCGCCCTGTATGGTTAAATTTTATTTGCGAGATCAACCATGAACCACCCCGAGGGAAAGCAACCATGCACCTTTTGTAAGGAGGCCTGCTTTGGAAAACCCGCAACAATCCCAAGACGTCCGCATTGTCCGGGCCACGTCCGCCTTTGACTGCGGCGGGCGCTGCCCTTTGCTGCTTCATGTGAAGGATAACAAGATCATTCGCATCGAAGGAGACGATCACCCGGACTCCGACCGGCAATTGCGCACCTGCCTCAGGTGCCGTGCATACCGAAAATACGTGCACCACCCGGAACGCCTTATGCATCCCCAAAAACGCGTGGGCGCCAAAGGGGAGGGCAGGTTCGAACGCATCTCCTGGGACGAGGCTTTGTCTATCCTATCGGGCAAGCTCAAGGAGACCAAGGATAAATTCGGCCCGGAATCCATTTTGCTCATGACCGGCGGAGGCTATCTGGCCAGCCTGCACAGCGGGTCCATGGCTGCGCCCAGGCTGTTGAACCAGTTCGGCGGATACACCACCCATTACGGCAACATCTCCTCCGAAGGCGCGGTTTGGGCCTCTTTGGTTCAATACGGAAGCGTGATGGTGGGCCACAGCCGGGAGGACATGCTGAATTCCAAGCTCATTATTCTTTGGGGCTGGGATCCGGCGCGCATGATTTCCGGCTCAAACACCATGCATCATCTGCTTAAGGCCAAAGAGAACGGCGCCAAGGTGATCTCCGTGGAGCCCCGGTATACGGACACCGCCGCCGCCGTGGCGGACAAGTGGATTCCCATTTATCCGGGTACGGATACGGCCATGATGGCGGCCATGGCATACGTGATGATCACGGAAAATCTGCAAGATCAGGCTTTTCTGAACAAGTACACCATAGGCTTCGACAAGTTCAAGGAATACATCCTGGGCGACGAGGACGGCCAGGCCAAGACCCCGCAGTGGGCCGAGGCTGTTTGCGGCGTTCCCGCCGAAACCATCGCGGATCTGGCGCGGGAGTACGCCGCAGCCAAGCCGGCCGCGCTCATGGATTGCCAGGGGCCGGCCCGCAGCGCCATGGGCGAGCAATACTGCCGGTTCGCAGCCACTCTGTCCGCCATGACCGGCAATGTGGGCAAGCCCGGCGGTTCGGCCTGCGGCGGACTTATGGGCATCCCCATCGGCCACATGTTCCGCATGTCGGCCATTCCCCCGGGCAAAAACCCCGTAGAAATGACCGGCCCAAAAATCAAAGGCACCCTGGACATCCGGGACCGGGTGATCAAGCGCATCCACATCAACAAGCTGTGGGAGGCCATCCTGGAAGGCAAGGCCGGGGGATTTCCGGCGGATGTCAAAATGGCCTGGTCCATGTGCAACAACTACCTGAACCAGATCGGCAACGCCAACAAGGGGGACAAGGCGCTCAAAAAGCTGCCCTTCTTTGCGGTAAACGAAATATTCATGACCGCCCAGGCGCGTTACGCCGACCTGCTTCTACCCGTCACCACGGCGGCGGAGCGGAGCGACCTCACCTACGCCTGGCCTTCAGGCCCCTATTACACCTTTGTGAACCGGGCCATCGAGCCTTTGGGCGAGTGCAAGTCCGATCTGGAAATTTGCGAAATGCTGTCCGATTATCTGGGCGTGAAAGACTATCGCCTGGGCGCCAAGGAAGAGGACATCCTCAAGCACATGGTGGACCAAAATCCCGTGACCAGCAAATACGTCACGGACTTTGACAAGTTTAAGAACGACGGCATCCACCGTATCGAGTTGAAAGAGCCGTACATCGCCTTTCGCAAGCAGATTGAAGACCCGGAGAACAATCCCTTTGACACGCCTTCGGGTAAAATCGAAATTTATTCCCAGCGTGTGGCTGATATAAACAGTCCCAAATGCCCGCCTGTGCCTAAATACATTCCCACCTTCGAGGACCGGAACGATCCCTTGTTTGAGAAATACCCTCTTCAGCTTCTCACCCCTCATCCGCGAAACCGGGTGCACTCCGAAATGTACAAGGTGGAATGGCTGCGGGAGGCCGAGCCCCACGTGCTTTGGATTCATCCCTCGGACGCGGAGGCTCGGGGCGTTTCAAACGGGGATGACATCCAGGCTTTTAACGATCGGGGCCGGGTGGCTGTCCAGGCGTTCGTCACCCAGCGCATTAAGCCGGGCGTGGTCTGCATGTTTGAAGGGGCCTGGTATCAGCCTGACGAAAACGGAGTCGACCGGGGCGCCTGCGCCAACACCCTGACCAAGGACGACTATTCCGGCGGCGGGGCTGCTGTCATGAACACTTCACTGGTCCAGGTTGCCAAGGCCTAAAGGAGGGGATGCTATGCAAATGGGATTTTATTTCGACCAAACCCGCTGCACAGGCTGCAACGCCTGCCGCGTGGCCTGCAAAGACTGGAACGACGTGCCTGAAGGCCCGGAAGCCTGGATGCAGGTGAAATACTTGGAGCAGGGCGAAACGCCGGACGTGTTTGTGGCCTATATGCTTCAAACCTGCTTCCATTGCGAGTCGCCCATATGCGCCGAGGCCTGCCCGGCGGACGCCATCACCAAGAGGCCGGAGGACGGGATCGTCCTGGTGGACCGCAACGCCTGTTTGGGCAAGGAGGAATGCGGCGCCAAGTGCCTGAAGGCCTGCCCGTACCAAGCCCCCCAGTTCGGACCCGAGCCCGGCGCAAAAATGGGCAAGTGCGTTTTTTGCACGGATCGCCTGGCCCAGGGCAAAATGCCTTCCTGCGTGGAGGCCTGTTACACCAGGGCGCTCGACTTTGGGCCTTTGGATGAATTGCAAAAAAAATACGGCCAGGCTGTGGAAGCGCCAAGTTTCAAGTATTCGAAGCGCACAAAACCCTCCGTGGTTATGAATCCGAAAAATCCGAAATAAACAGCTTATTCTGCAAATAGCCGGGTTCTTGTTCGTCTTTGAATAAGAGCCCGGTTTTTTCCTTGTTCGAGGATGTTTTCAAACACTGCCGTCCAGGGCTTCCCGAACCCTTGTCGCCAGGAGCTTTTTTGTAAAAGGCTTTTGGAGAAACCTGATTTCTTTGTCCAAAACGCCGTGCTGGGCTATCACATTGGCAGTGTATCCGGACATGAACAGGGTTTTGATATTTGGATGCATCATCCGCAACCGCTCTTCCAACTCTCTTCCGTTCATGTTTGGCATGATCACATCGGTTATTACCAGATGAATCTCTCCAGGCGGGTCCTTGGAAAGTTGGATGGCCTGACTGGGGGAGCTGGCCGCTAAAATCTTGTATCCCAATTGTTCCAGCATGAGCCTTGCCATATTCAGGATGGCCGGCTCGTCCTCAACCACCAGGATCATTTCGTGTCCCTTGGCGGCCGGAGATTCCGCGGATTTTTTCGGCGCAAGCGCTGCAGGCGCCGTATGCTTCGGCAAATGAATTTTAAAGGTGGCGCCCTGGCCCACTTCGCTTTGAACCGTAATAAACCCTTTGTTTTGCTTTACAATCCCGTAAACCATGGCCAATCCCAGCCCGGTTCCCTTATCCACATCTTTTGTTGAAAAAAAAGGCTCGAACAGGTTTTCCTGGGTTTGAAAATCCATGCCTTTGCCGTCGTCGCTGACGGCCAGGACCACATAGTCCCCAGGGCGGGCTTCCGAGTTTTGGTCCGGAGAGTCCGTGATGGAGATTTTACGGGTTTCAATGACAATTTTTCCAACGCCGTCGATGGCGTCACGGGCGTTGACGCATAAGTTGGCGAGGATCTGATCGATCTGGGTGGGGTCCATATTAACGGCCCACAAATTATCGTGCGGCGCCCATACAAGGTCAATATCTTCGCCGATCAGCCGGCGCAGCATTTTCAACATGCCTTCCACGGTGTGGTTCAGGTCCAGAACTTTGGGGGCGATGGTCTGCTTGCGGGCGAAAGCCAGCAATTGCCTGGTAATGTCGGCCGAGCGCTGAGCGGCGCTGAATATCTCGCTCAAGTCGGCGAAAATAGGGTTATTGGGGTTCATTCCGTCCATGGCCATTTCCGTGTGCCCGATAATAACGCTCAACATATTGTTGAAATCATGGGCCACCCCGCCGGCAAGGCGGCCTACTGACTCCATTTTTTGCGCTTGCAGTAGCTGGGATTGCAGCTTTTCCCGCTCCGCCTCCGCCTGTTTGGATTCCGTGATGTCCCTGAACTCCACCACCCTGACCTGCTTGCCCTTGTAGGGAATGTTTCGCGCCTCCAGGCGAAGGGGAAACTCCTCGCCGTTTTTCCGGACCCCCATGGCTTCGTAGGGCTTTTCATAGCCCGCCAATATATTTCCCATCACCATGTCCCGGCTTTGCTCGGCAATCAGCAGCAGCCCATCCATGCCGATCAACTCTTCAACCGTATGCCCGGAGATCTGGGACAGCCCGTGATTGCAGTCCAGAATCACTCCTTTATCGTGGATGGCGATTCCGCCGAAGGAGGCGTTGTGCAGGGCCTTAAAGCGGGCTTCGCTCTCCCGCAGCGATTTTTCAGCCTCCTTTCTTTCGGTTATGTCGTGGTAATTTCCTAAGATTCCATTGATATCAGGGTCATGAAAAAGGCTCACGCCCGTAAACTCTATCCATCGGAAAGCGCCGTCCTTGCGGCGATACCGGCATTCAAGAACGCCGGTTTTGCCCGGCTCCCTGGCCAGGTCCAGGAAAAACATTTTGGACCTCTCTATATCTTCCGGATGAACATTGTCCCAGGTGCTTTTCCCCAGCACGTCTTCCGGCTTCCAGCCGAAATGTTTTTCTATGTTGGCGCTTTTGTATCGGTTTACGCCTTCCTGATCGATGATGACAATGACGTCCCCGATGTTGGCCACCAGCTTGCTGTGGAGGCTCTGGTGCCGCTTGATGGCTTCCTCGGCTTGCTTGCGTTCCGCAATAAAACGGGCTTGCTGCAGGTTTTGGAAGGCCATATCCGAGAGGGTGTTTGCAAAAGTATACAGCAAGTCGGCAATCCGTTGGAATTCCTCGACGTTCATGGAGGGCGTTTCCCAAAACGCTTTGGCGCATTCCTCTTCATCCGCGCCGATGGTTCGGGCGTAGGCTCGGATGCTTTCTTCCGTTTGCGTTTTATCGCGCACCTGGCCTATGAGCCAATTGGCCAGATGCTTCCCTCCAACGGTGATGCTTGCCCCCGCGTCCCATAATCCGCCGCTCAGGCAAGGCCTGACGACCGGCCCGTTTTGATGATGCGCTCCCAGGATGGAATCCGACTTGTGGCAGTTGGCGCGACCGATTTCCGTAGACCGGATTAGTTCCGAACACAGCCTTGTGAAGTTGCTGGGGGTGGTGATAGGCTCTCCGGCGGGGGTGGTTATGAGCGAGGCCACTTGCATGGCCGCTGAAAACTGGTCCTGAAAGGTTTGCAGGTCTTTGATACTAAAGAGGTCTTGGAGGTGAACATCCTCCGGATCCTCCATGGGCCTAGTCAAGGCCAAAAGGCGTTTTTCAAGCGCATCCTGGGTGCGTTTTTGTTCGGTTATGTCTTGTAGAATGCAATGGGTCTGTTTAAAATCCCCCTTGGCGTCCTTTCCGATTTTGCCGTTAAAGGAAACCAGGATAAACGCCCCGTCCTTTTTCCGCATATAAAATTCCACGCCCAGGATTTCGCCAATGGCCTTGAAGCGGGGAAAGTTTTCCTTGAAATGCTCCTTCCAGTCCGGATGCAAAAAGTCGCTGAAAGGTCTGCCTATAACCTCTTCCCTGGCGTAACCCAGGATTTGCAGCCAAGTTTGGTTGACTTGAATAAAGCAGCCGTTTTCATCCAAAGACTGATACCCTAACGGCGCGTTTTCAAAAAGCATTTGAAAGCGCGTTTCGCTGTCCGTCAGGGCCTTTTCCGTTTGTATCTTGTCCGAAATATTGTGGTAGGTTATTACAACCCCGTAACCCTTTAAATGAAGCGGGGCTGCCGCCACGTTAAACCAGGCGACGGCGCCGTCCTTCCCGACAACCCCCATCACCTTGGAGACCACGCGGTTTTCCCTAAGCGCGACCATGGCGGCCCATTCCTCCAACGGCATGGGCGATCCGTCAGGGCGAATTATGTTCCAGTCTTCGGGGTTTATGGACTTGCTTTCATGCTCCTCCTTTAAGATCCCCAAAAGCTCCTCTGCGACGACGTTGGTTTCCAAAATTCGGCCGTTTTCGTCGGTAATTGTAATGCCGTAGGGAAATTGATGGAACAGGGCCTTATACTTTTGGGCGTCGGCTTTGTACTCTTGCAGTTTTTTTTCTAACTCGGAGCCTCTGCAAACAAAATTTTCATTCAATTGTCCTTGGGGCAAAATGCAACCTCCGAAGCCCTGCGGCGTCTGTCAAGTCTCTATGCACTAGATAGCTATTGATTATTGGGATCCATTTGTACTTTCAAATTGTAGCGGCTTATCCTGATATACCTATTTTCGATGCAACAGGTCAAAATATTTGCCTCTTTCAATAGTATCGTTTTAGGAAGCGGCGCCCTTTAGCGATAAAATGCTTGCATAGGCCAGGGGTAGTGCGGGCAGAAGGTATTTTTCCCACGCCAGGTAGGAAAAGGGCATGGTCGCATAGAACAAAACCAAAGATAGGTTTATTAGAAAAATGACGTCAAATTTTCTTTCCAGGATGCCGCGGCCCGCCTCCCTGAAAAAGCCGAGCGCAAGCGGGGCGCCAACCAGAAAGAACAGGAACATCACCGCGTGATAAAACCAACCCGCCGAAGAAACCAGGCAGATCAGGCGATGAAAAAAGCCCGTGAAAACAAGGCCGAACTGCAAGCCGGAAGGAGACGCTCCGGGTGGGAAAATCCAATACAACACCGACGCCGCCAGGGAAAAGCCCACAATCCAGGGCTGGTAAATTTCCCTTGCCCGTACAACCAGGAGCGGCAAGACATATACAGCGGTCAGCGATGTGTAGAGGATTGCGAATCTCGGATGAAACCCGGTCATGCCGTCAACCCAAGCTGCTTTGGCGGCGTTTTCAGGACACAAACCGCCCCAGACCACGATCATAAGCAGCAGCAGCGGAAAGGTGGAGATTATGGAAGCCAGGGCCATTTTATAGGCCGCCCATTGGCGGTTGACGACAAGGCGCAGCAGGGCGGCGACCCCCACAGCCAATGGAAAGAAAATAAAAAACTGTCTGCTGATTAACGCCAGCGCCATGCAGAAGCCGTAAAGCCATGGCTTTTCCTCCTTGGCTGCAATCATGGCGGCGAATAAAAAGGCCAGGGCGGCCATGTCCGTGTATATCAGAACGGTTAAGGCCATGGTGTAAGGGTTGGCTGCAAACAAAAAAGCCGCCGCCAGGGCCTGCTTTTTGTTTTCAATGACGTTGTACAAAAAATAATGAACCAGGCCTAAGGCCGTAAAGCCCAGAAGGAGCGATAAAAAGCGCAGGGCAGGCGCCCCAAAGCCGAACAGCCGCCCCCAAAGGCCGTAAAGAACAAAGGGCAGGGGGCCGGAAGTTTCATTATAAGAGGCCAGGCTGTGCAGGGAGATTTCAGCTCCAAACAGCTTAATGGCCTCCAAAAAATGCACTTCGTCATGAACCGGTATATGGTAGAAACCGGTCAGTTGCTGCATCAGGGCTATGCCGGACCCGTACGCCAAGGTGGTGATCAGCAAGAATATGGATAATGATCTTAAATACATACAAGGCCTCATGGCGGCCGGTTTTCAACCCCTGTTTAAACTTTTAGATGGTTTGACTTGCGGTTAATTAAGTTGGGGCAAGGCATTTTTTATTCGCTTTTATTCACTACCACAATCAAGAAACAAAATTCAAACTCCAGCAGCGCGCCCGTCCAAAATGAAATTGGCGCTTGTTAACCATTATAAATTCCATTAGAATTCCATCCCATGGAGACTAACGCCGCCGCTATGCCGCGTCCGGCCGCCTTGGGGTTGTCCATCCTTTCCGCGGTATTGGTCCTGATAGCGCTTACAGACGCCTTTGCAGAACCGGATTTATGGGGATATCTTAATTTCGGACGCATGTTTTTCAACGAGTCCGGATTTCCCTGCAGGGACCTCCTCGCTTATACGCCGACCCATCCGGATTGGGTGTTTCATGAATGGCTTGCCGGCGTGGTTTTATACCGCCTTTTGGAGGCAACCGGGCCGGCTGGGATTCAGGTTTTGAAATATACTTTGGGCTGCCTGACGGCGCTCCTGCTGTTTTTGGCGTCCAGGCGGCGGGGCGCAACCGTTTTGCATTCCCTGTCCTTTTTTTTAATGGGCGGCGCTTTTTTTTCCTGGGCTTTTCCGGCCTTCAGGGCCTTATGTTTTACGTATTTTTTTTTCGCCCTCTTAATTTTTGTTTTGGAGACCGCCCGCCTCAATGAAAACTTCCGCCGGTTGTGGATTTTGCCGCTAATCATGGCGTTTTGGGCCAACCTGCATGGAGGGTTTCCTGCGGGGCTTGGGCTGATAGTTCTGTACGCCGCCGGCCGTTTTTGGGAGGGCCGGCGTTATTCGCCTTATCTGAAGGTTTTGGCTGTCTGCGCTTTAGCCACGCTAATCAATCCGTACGGCCTGGGCTTGTGGACGGCGATTGCAGGACATTTGGCCGAGCCCCAGGCCGGCGTCAGGGAATGGGTTTCCGTACCCGGTGCATGGGTTCATTTCGGGCGGTCTTACGACCTGCTGATTTTTTTGGCCTGTGTCGGCTTTACCGTCGGAATGCTTGTTCTCTCCCGTTTTAAGGACAAGGTGTTTACACTGATTTGTCTGACAACGGCCTTTCTGGGAATGGTCCATCACAGGCACATGCCGTTCTTGGTTTTGGCTGCAGGCGCCTACGGTCCGTTTCTGCTTCAGGAGGTCTGCTGCGGCGAAAAGCGAAAAACAAAGGCCAGGGCTTGCGCGATGCTTTTTGTCCTTCTATTCGCCTTGGCCATGGCGGCCTGCAACATAAAGTACTTCGTCCTGAAAACTCCCATTGTTATAAAAGGCGGAAATCCCCTGGCGCTCAACACTCCGTGGGAACCCTACGCTCCTGGAACGGACGCCTTGTTTTACCCGGTCCATGCCGTGGATTATTTGGAGACGGCCGGGTTTTCGGGGAATATTCTGCCCTACGCCACCTGGGGCGGTTATATCAGTTGGCGGCTTTACCCAAGATGCAAGGTGGCCATGGACCTGCGGTTCGAAACCGTTTACCCCAAAAAGGTGCGCGACGAATACTTCCGGTTTTTGCAGGCCGGCGCGGGCTGGCGCGATTTCCTGGTTCGCTATCCCCATGACATTGTGTTGATATACAGGGGCGGCGCCCTCCACAAAGCCATGTCCAAGGAACCGGGCTGGCGGGAAATTTATAAGGACGCAAACACCGTGATTTTTTCCAGGAAGGGTGGACGATAGTGCTCAGGTTAATTGAATCAAAAGCAACTGTTTGGGCCGTTTTCATTCTGGTCGCGTTCTCCTATGCCATGGGTTTGATCGTCTCTCTGGCAGATCCGGATTTATGGGGTTACATGGCCTTTGGCTACACCTTCTGGACGGAACCCGGCTTTCCGTATACGGACCCTTTTTCCTATATGCCCGTCAATCCTGTATGGATTTACCATGAGTGGCTTACCGGCGTAATTTTTTTCCCTTTGTACGCAGGCATCGGGGAAGAAGCCCTGCAGGCATTAAGATACATATTCGCCTTTTTAACGCTTTTTCTGGCCTACGCCGCGGCGAAAAAGCGAGGCGCACAAACATCTTTGGCTTTGATGGGTCTGTTTTTTCCCGCATTCGCTATTTGCACGGGATACGGACCGGTGCGAGCCCAGGGGTTCACCTATTTCTTTTTCGCGCTTACTCTCTATTTGCTGGAGACTTGCCGGCTGAGCCAGCGGTTCAAGCCTCTTTGGCTTTTCCCTCCTGTAATCCTGCTTTGGTGCAATCTCCACGGAGGCTTTGTCGCAGGACTGGCCGTAATCGGCCTTTATGCAGCGGGAGAGTTTTTGTCCCGAAAACCCTGGAAGCCCTATTTGTTCATTCTGGCGCCGTGCCTGGCCGCCACTTTGATCAATCCTTACGGTTGGGCCTACTGGCCTTATTTGATCAAGGCCATTCTAATGCCAAGGCCCGAGATTTATGAGTGGATGTCTATATGGAAAGCTATGTCCATGGGCTTCAAACACCTGTCCATCCCCTTGTTCATGGGGCTTTTTCCTTTAGCTTTGCTTTTCTGCCTGAAACCTTTGCAAAAAAACTGGTCCGCCGTGCTGGTTCTGGCCGCGGTCAGTTGGATGGCTTTTTCCCACATGAGGCATATCCCGTTCATGGGGATTGCCATGGCGGCGCTTTTACCTTCCGGGGCCGACTATTTCATAAAGACCAAATCCCGGGAAGCCTCCATTCTGTTAGGGGCAGCCTTGCTTTCCATGGCCTGCCTGGCCGTGTTGAACGCCAAGGTGGTCCGGGCGCATTTTCAGTATCCGCACGTGTTACGAAACCCGTTGTCCATACAAGCGCTGCCCGAAAGCCAGGTATTGCCCGGGCAGATGGCCTACCCGGTGGACGGCGTTGCTTTCCTCAGGGAAAAGGGCTTGCACGGCAATATTCTAACGGAATTCGACTGGGGGCAGTTTGTCATGTGGTCCTTGCCGGATTCCAAGGTGTCCATGGACGGGCGGTACGAAACCGTTTATCCGGACAAGGTCTGCCGGGAGTATTTCGCCTTTGCTTACGGAAGGCCGGGCGCCGGGGAATATTTGACCAAATATCCCCACGAAATGGCGCTGCTAAAAGACCGGTCCATCACCAGCGCGCAGCTTGCCGCCTCTCCTGACTGGCTTCTCGCGTACAAAGGCGACGGCTGCGTGATTTTTGTGCACAAAGGATTTTTGAAAAGAGGCTAACCATTTCAGGTGTTTAATGGAAAATCCCTAAGAAAATAAGTCTCTTCACAACACAAATCATTTTCAGAGAGTTACTTACAACTTGAGGATGTCCCCATAAATCCCAAGACTTTACAGAATAGTATCATACATAAACAATGGAATTAAGCTACCAATTCTTTGGCTTGACTACAATCTTTCCGTCAGAACATTGGTATGGGTCGGGAAACTGATGTTTTTGATAGGCAGAACTTTTTACCTTAAAAGAGTCTGGAGATAAGCTCTTTAAACTTTCGTTTTTTCTACCGTAGGGGAAAGCAAAAATAGTTTTCTTGTCAGGGTACAATACGTTTGAAGTTTTTACTGCTGGTGCAATATCCGTATCGCCACTTAATATCACTATCATGCCACATGAATTGTTTGCATACAATTCCATTAGCTTTACAGCTATGGCAACGTCCGTTTCTTTTTCTTCATGTGTATGCCACGCATGCTTGCAAGATGGACACCTTGCGTTTTTTCTTTTGAATTCGTGCATTTGGATAATAACACCAGTATCCTCAAAACACTTGATTAACGCCTTGTGTCGCTTCACTACGTCAGGGTCAAAAGGAATTCTGTGGCGTGCAAAAGCAGAAAAATAGTAGACATCACCGAGTGTCACCTTTTGGCCTGCCACTTTAGTATAGTGGGGGTGATAGCTAAAAAGCATTTCTTTTAAGTTCAACCACTTGGTTGAATTGCCAATCTTTTGCTGTGCTTCGCGTGTTGAGTGGTATAGATTGAAACCGTCAACTAGGAAGTTCACTTTTGTCATGCAGTACTCGGCTTGGTTAAATTTTTGCCATTGATGTCCCTAAATGTTCCCCTCCCCCCAAAAAAAAACCCGCCAGGTCGTAACCCAGCGGGGGGCCAGAAGGCTCCGGGGAGTCCCTCTGGGGATGATAATCTTATATGAATATTATACCCATTTTTTGTCGCATGTCAAGGAAAAATTCCATTTGAATTTCATTCGTAAGCATGGCGTGTCGTTCCGTCTTAGTAGACAGGTGTTCTGCGGGACGTCCCTGACCGTGTTCTGCGGGACATCCCTGACTAATTGACTAACTATGTATCTCATTGAAATCATGTTTTTTTATAGCTTTTGCCAGATTGACTTTCCAATTGAAGCCGTTTTTTTCAATGGGCGGGTCCGGATTAGGGCCTAGCATTCCATACTGGAAAGCCCTCCAGGGGAAACGCCGGACTCCTTTTGTAGAGAGCTGTCTAAAGCGTTAGAGGCGACCATTTGAAAAAAGACTAACTGCTTCATCTTTCAGGAATAGCCGCCAGCATCTTGGATGCAATCCCGAAAGGTGACTAACTGCTCTTTCGGATGTCCTTGCTGCCTTTGGGGGGCTCCCACCGGAGGCCGCCTTTGAAGCCGTAGGCCTTATAAAGATACACCGTGCGGACGAGCTCAGGCTCCGCCTTAAAGGGTTTTTTCCGGTAAAGTTCCAACGGCACGGGAGCGCTTACGGACTCAAACACCTTGCGCAGCTTTTTCACTTCATTATCGTGGCGGGAAACCCCAATGGCGTCCATGCCCATCAGGTCTTCATCCTTCCACCAATAATCGTAGACATTGGGCCGCTTCCATTTGTTGATGGAAACCGTTTCGGGCCGGCCGGGGACGTAAAAAGCCAGTTCGCTGGCTTCCTGGTAGCGGAAGCCAAAGAGAAAGGTGTTGTCCGGGTCGGGCATTTCAGCCTGCATGGCCGCCGCCTTTTCTCCGATTTCGTCCCAGCCGCCCAGTTCCGTCGCAGGGCGGTCCAAGTCCGGAGAAAGGGGAAGAATGGGAAAGACAACCTGCACCAAAACCAGGATGGTGAAAGCGTAGGAAATGCCCAGAGTCCATTTCCACAGCCTGGGCTTGGCGTTGGAGAAAAAGGCCGCAGCCAGCACGCAGGCGCCCAGGTAGGCGGCCCCGGGCCAATTGCCGTAAATCCGGGTATGGAAGGAAAGCAGGGTGAATCCGGCGAACATGGGGAAGGAGGTCCAGAATAGCAGGGGAATGATCCACTTGCGCCGGTTGTAATCCCTTTTGATAACGCGGATCCAGGCCCACAAAGCCAGGATGAAAACCAGGGGCGACAAGAGCGCGGCCTGGCTGCCCATGAGGTCCCCGAAATACTTAAAATGGAGGGTGAAAGACTCGCCGGCGCCTCCGATATACGCCACGTGCCTGGCGGAGTTCCAGCCATGGGCTGCGTTCCAATACAGGACCGGAGCAAACATCAGTAAACCGAAGACAACGCCTGCATAAGGCTTGATGGATGCCAGCCGGCCCCTGTGCTCTTTGGAAAAGATCATGTAGATCAGCAGGCCGGGCCCGAAAATAACCATGGTGAATTTGGACAGCAGCCCGAATCCGAACCAAAAGCCCGTGCTCAGCCACTGCTTCCATTCATGATCTTCGCAGGCCCTGGCGCCGTGCCATGTGGCCCCGGCCCATGCCATGGCCTGTAGCCCGTCGCAGGTGGCTAAAAGGCCGCCTACGTTGAATTCCAATACTCCTTGCGTCAACAAGGCCGCGGCCACGGCCACGCGGCCGGAAAAATACCGTCCCGCCAGGAGAACCAGATACGCGCTGGCGACGCCCATGGAAAGCACGGAAGGCAGGCGTACGGCGAACTCATTAACGCCGAAGATTTCCGTGCTCAGCCTGATGGCCCAGCCAAGCAGGGGGGCCTGATCGTGGTATCCCCACGCCAGATGCCGCCCCCACTGCCAGTAATTCGTTTCGTCCGGGGATAATAGAAAGGCCGCGGAATACACGAGGCGAAAGATCGTCCACCCCAGTATCCAGGCCAAGGCCAGCCTTGTATACTTTGAATTGTCTTCCAAAAATCAGAACTCCACCAGGTCCGGGTTTCGGGTTTCTATGTGCGGGAGGACCTTGTCCAGGAAGTCGTCGATGGTCACCCCGTATTTTACCTTGCCGTCCAAAGTGCGGACCGCAAGGGTTTGGGCTGCTTCCTCTTTGCCGCCTACGGTCAGCATCAGCGGAATTTTAGACAACTGGGCGTCGCGCACCTTTTTGTTGATGCTTTCGGCCCGCAGGTCGATCTCCATGCGCAATCCCGCCTCCTCCAGCCTGGCTTTCACCTCTTTGGCGTATCCGGCCACGTCGTCGTTCATGGCCAAAACCACCGCCTGGCACGGAGACAGCCACAAGGGGAACTTGCCCGCGTAATGCTCGATCAGGATGCCCAGGAACCGTTCGATGGAGCCATAGATGACCCTATGGATCATAACCGGCCTGTGGCGCTGGTTGTCCGCGCCCACGTAGGTGAGGTCAAAACGTTCGGGCAGGTTCATGTCCAACTGGATGGTTCCGCACTGCCAGGTCCGGCCCAGGGCGTCCTTGATGTGGATGTCGATCTTTGGTCCGTAGAAGGCGCCGTCGCCCTCGTTGATTTTATAATCCCTGCCGGATTTGTCCAGGGCGGCCCGAAGCCCCTCCGTGGCTTTTTCCCATTGCTCGTCCGTACCGATGGATTTCTCCGGCCGGGTGGAAAGCTCCAGATGAAAGCCCAGGCCGAAGGTGCTGTACATCCTTTCCACAAGCTGCAAAACGCCCAGGATTTCGTCTTCGATCATTTCTTCGGTCATGAAGATGTGGGCGTCGTCCTGGTGAAAGGCCCTGACCCGGAACAGGCCGGATAGCACGCCCGACAGCTCGTGGCGGTGCACCAGGCCGATTTCCCCGGCCCTTATGGGCAGGTCATTGTAGGAATGGTGTTTGGTCTTGTACAAGAGCATGCCGCCGGGGCAATTCATGGGCTTGATGGCGTAGTCGAAATCTTCGATCAGGGAGGTGTACATGTTCTCCCGGTAATTTTCCCAATGACCGCTGCGCTCCCAGAGGCTTTTGTTGAGCATGATGGGGGTTTTGGTCTCTACGTACCCGGCCTTTTTATGCTCTTCGCGCCAATAGGCCAAAAGCGCGTTCCAAAGCTCCATCCCGCGGGCGTGGAAAAAGGGCATGCCCGCCGCTTCTTCATGAAAGCTGAACAGGTCCAGGGCGGTTCCCAGTTTTCTATGATCCCGCTTTTTGGCCTCTTCCAGCAGATGGAGGTAGCTTTTCAGCTCTTTTTTGTCGAAAAAGGCGGTTCCGTACAGCCGCTGCAGCATGGGCCGCTCTGAATCCCCTCTCCAATAGGCGCCGGACACCTTCATGAGTTTGAGGGTCTTGACCAGCCCGGTGTTGGGAACGTGAGGGCCGCGGCACAGGTCGGTAAAGCCTCCCTGCTCATAAATGGATATGGTTCCGTCTTCCAGTTCGCTGATCAGCTCTGTTTTAAAGGCGTTGTCCTTGTATAAGTCCAGGGCCTCGGCTTTGCTCAGGGTTTTCCGTACAAAGGGTTTTTTCGCTTTTATGATCTTGTTGATTTCCTGCTCTATCTTGGGAAAGTCGTCTTCCGAGATAGGCGGCATATCAATGTCATAATAAAAACCGTCCTCAATCACCGGCCCAATGGTCAGCTTGGCGTCGGGATACAGGTTAAGGATCGCTTCCGCCATCACGTGAGCGGCGCTGTGACGCATGATGTCCAGACCCTGCTCGTCTTTGGTAGTGATGAAAACAACCGAGGCGTCAGTTTCTATAGGCGTGGACAGGTCCGTCAACTTGCCGTCCACCTCCACGGCGACGCAGTTTCTGGCAAAACCTTCCGAGATGCCCTTGGCCACGTCTTCTCCGGAGACGGGGCCGTCAGACTCCACAATTTTTCCATCAGGCAGGGTAATGTTGATCATTTTACGCTCCACATATATTGAAATTTTTTCACGATAACCGCATTTTCTGAAACTAAGCAATATACGCGCCGTGGTCAAGGCTATTGTTAAAGGGCGGGCATAATTCCCGCAAAAAGAACTTTGGCGCTTAATAACAAGGACTTAATGGCCGATATAGTACATTAAGGCCCCGTTCCGGGAAGGGGCGCCGCCGGTTATTGCAAGTTGACCTCAATCCCATTCCACTCTATAGTGCCTGAAAAAGAGCCGTGGAAAAGGGTTTGGCTCGGAGTCCGTTAGAATTTGAAGTTTGGAGGCGTAAGGATGGATTTGGCTCAACTGGAAGCTATTTACTCTACGCAACTGTCTATCCCCATGTACCAGATCGGCCTGCTGCTGCTGATCAGCACCCTGGCTTTGCTGTTTGGGCGGATCAAAGTTGCACTCATCAACAACTATCTGTTCGCCCTGTACTGGGGCTACATCCTCAACCGGGCGGTCCTGGTGGGCGACAACCTTGAAAACGTCAGCTATTTCACCGCCCTTTATTTCGGCTTTGGCATTATCATCGCCATTTTCGCCGTCGTAGGTTTCATGACCCACAGCGACTAAACCAATCCGGCCAAAAAGAAAACCCCCAACGCAATACATGCTTGCTTTGGGGGCTTGGAAATCAAAAAAACCCGTCATTGCCGGCGGCCGGCGCGATTTTCTTCGCCGCTACCGCTTCGCCTTGGAATCCTTGGGGGGGAAGAAGTACGGCTCTTCCCAGCCGAATTCGTTTATTCTAAACCACTGGTCCTGGTCCACATAGTGAACATAGGTGTTGGATATGGCGTTATCCCCTGCAATGGCGTCAGCTCCGGAGGCGTCTTCATAGGCTTCGGACTCACCCGCCTTTTTGGAAATCGGCGCCCTCTCATGCCAGAAAGGCATGAGAACATGATCTATATTGCCGGCGTTAAGATAGGAATAGATGGTCTGCGCAAACGACACGTTGGCGGTGACTTCCCGAACCCCCTGAAACAGATCCACCTTATCAATATCGTATAGTTCTCCATCCACAAACCAAGCTACTTGAACGTAGGCGTCGTAAATGGAATCATCGCCCTTGTTGGTATAGTCCAGCTCTATGGCGTACATGGGAAAATAGTCGGGAACCCGGTCGAGTATTACCAGATAATCATAATATTCCTGCCCATAAAATTCCAGGGCGGTCAGTTCGAAAGTATTTTCAGTATTGAACTTGATTTCATTTTCAGGATTTTTTACTTCCTCGCCAATCTCGCTGACCAGGCATCTGGGTGCAATCTCATAGCGGTCCAGATCCTCCAAGGCTCCGCCGAAACCTATCATAAAATACCCCGTCTCGCCGGTGGCGAGGCAATATTGGCTATACCCGCTGCTCGCGAGCACCAAAGGCCTCTGGGAATAGATTCTGGCCCCATTTACAAAAATCATGGCGCCGTTTGCGTCATAAAAACGCCCCTTAACGGCGCAGTCATAGGCCACATCTTTGCCTGTGTATTGAACCTCTCCCATAACGATATTGGTTCCCGCGCTGTTTGTTGTTATCCGGGATGATTTGAGGATTAGATTGTTGGCCTCTCCGTCGCTCGCGGTATTGTCGTTAACGCTCCCGCCCGAAGAGGAGCCGCCGGAGGAGCCGCCGGAGGAGCCGGTTCCGGCCGAGCCGTCATAACTGGGAATAACTCCGTCGTCGTTGCCCTTACCTTCTGTTCCGCAACCTGCTGAAAAGATTAAACAAAAAAAAGCAGCCATGATTAAGCACAGGCCGCTTGCCTTTCTTCGGGAACCAAATAATATGGGCAGCATTTGACGAAAATCCTTTCTGGCATGGAAGCAAGCAGCAGCATAGGCTCGACATTGTCGAACTCAAGAAGCCTTGGCGCGCTTCAGGCGTAAACCCCTCGGGCGAACTTTTACGTCCGCCTCTTTACTGCCTAAACCGCTGCTCAGTATTATTCAGGATATGAACGGGAAGTAGTATTTTGTCAAGTATTTTCAGCATAAAGGAGGTAAAATGACAGGCGTGGGTATGTAAGGCGTGTTAGTCGCCGATGGTTTTTGAAAAATCCGGGATGGTTTCCGGTTTTCCAGCCTCCATATACTTGTTCTCTCCGGGTCTGGCTGTAACATTTTCGTAAACGCCGTTATCTCTTCTCACCAGCTTGGTAAAGCCCAGATCCTTCAGTTCGCTGTCCGTCTTGGGGGTGTTGATATTGCTTCTGGATATTATTTTTCTGACCGGCCCGCCGCAGTCCGGGCATCTGGTCAGCGGGTTTTCCCGCATGGACTGAACCACTTCAAACACAGCGCCGCGGCCGCAAGGTTCGCCAAGGTGTTCATATTCGTAAATCGCCATGATTATCCCCCTGAAAAAACACTGATAAAATTCATTTCGCCATATTAGGGCATATTAAATTTGACAGCGAGCCCATTTCTTGACACTAGTTCATTTTATCCCATATACTGGTCAGTATATACAATGATTTGTATTTTTTGTCCATGGGCCGCACAATTTGCCGCCAGACAAATATTAGGCTTACCTTCAAAAAACAACCCAAATTTTAAAGGACGGGACCATGGCGTCAACCATTAACTTCAAGCGTTTGGTGCAAACGGACGCTGTGCATGTCTTGGAAGATTTGGCCGAAGCCCTTCGGCTGCCTGTTTTAGTGGGGGATTCCGCCAAACGGACCTTGTGGGGCGATGAGAAGGCCAAGGCATCGGGGGGCGAATTTCCGGTATGGCTGGCCGGCCGCATCATAGGCTATGTTTTAGGCTCCCCGCAGGCGTACTGCATGGCATCGTTGCTCTCCCATCTTTCCCAGCAGGAGTTGGAAAAACGGGAAGCCATGGAGCAAGTGCTGGACAAGGAGTCCGAAATCAGCCTGATTCATGAGATCCATTCCAGGCTGGGCGCCAGCCTTGATGTGGCGGAAATCGCCATGGCCCTGGTGGACGAGGCTACCAGCACGGTGGAGTCCACGGGCGCTTCGGTAATGCTGCTGAATGAAGAAACCGGCAGGCTGGAAATTGCGGCGGCTTTTGGCAGAAAAATGAATGATCGCCCCGTGCTGAAGCCTGGCGTCGGCATAGTGGGGGACGTTTTGCTGACCGGGATTCCCGAGGTGGTGCCGGACGTGTCCAAAGACGCCCGGTACGTGCCCGGCTCTTATCCCATATGCTCGTTGATCTGCGTGCCCATTGCCGCGGCTGACAGGATTATCGGCGCCATTAACATCAGCAATCAGAGGCCGGCCAATTACGGCGAGCCGGAGGTAAAGCACGTGTTCGCCCTGGCGACCCACGCCGCGGCGGCCATAGACAAGGCCCGGCTGCATCAGACGGCTCTTAAGGAAACCTGTGCACCGCCGGCGCCCGAAGCGGCGCCTCCGGCCAAAGGCGCGGCGCGGCTTCTGTGCCGGATAGGGGGGAACGGCGATTCCGCCAAAGAGTGCTGTAAGGAGACGGCGTCGGTCTTGTTTTCCGGCATTCGGGCGTACTCCGGTCATTATGACTCCATGGGCGTTGAGGAAAATTTTTCTTTCATCAACGATTATGTAGACGCCATCGGCCTGCCCGTCCTGAGAAACAACGGCGTCATAGGCGATTTTCAGGGCGACGGCATAATGGCCTTGTTTCCGGACATGGAGGGCAAAGGACCGGAACAGGCGGTTAGAGCCGCCATTGAAATGCACCGCGATTTGCGGGATTTTTCGGAGCAGCGCAGAAAGGCCGCCAAGCTGCCGGTGGACATGGGAATCGGGATTCACACCGGGAGCGTTTCCGTCGGCCATATTGAACTCGGCGGAGAGCGGGAAAGCGTGGTTTTGGGGGAGGCCGCCGGCGTCGCCGCCAAGTTGGAGAGGCTTTCCAAAGTTTACGGCCTGCGCGTGGCGGTTTCCGGGGCCACGTGGAAGGCTCTTCCCAAAGGGAAGACCTACGGCTTGCGTGAGGCCGACATGGTCGCCATGCCGGGCAAGGACGCCGCCGTCACCTTGTATGAGGTGTTTGGGGCCGACCCCCGGGGCGTGCGGGAGAGCAAAGCAAAGCATTTGAGCGCCTATGAAGATGCTTTAGGCCTGTTCAGGACCCGGGAGTGGGAGAAGGCCGGAAGGATTTTCGCCAAGCTTCACGAATTTATGCCATTTGACAAGCTGAGTCTGATATACTGGAGGCGCTGTCAGGCGTTTATCAAATCTCCTCCAGGTAACGGCTGGGTCGGCGTATCCCGGCTCTCCGAGATGTAGGAAGAATAAATGTGGATCATACTTGCCCTGGCCTGCGGGTTCTGTCTGGCGACATCAGACATGCTTTGCAAAAAAGCGTTGGTCAAGGAAGACTCGCTGACCGTGGCCTGGGCTCGCCTGGCCTTTGCCAGTCCTTTTTTGGCGGTTTTTATCTTTTCCGGTGAGACCCCCAGCAACCCGCCCTTGTTTTTGGCGTGGCTGGCTGCTTTGGTCCCTCTGGAAATACTGTCTCTATTCTTGTACATGGGCGCTTTAAAAAGATCGCCTTTATCCCTGACCGTGCCTTTTTTGGCGCTGACGCCCGGATTCATCATTATTACCGGCTGGCTCATCCTGGGCGAAAAAGTGGATTCCGCCGGATTGGCGGGCGTGGGGTTGGTGACGGCGGGCGCCTATGTTTTGACGGCCACGGACAAGCAATCCGGAATTCTGGGGCCGGTAAAGAACTTTTTCAGCGAACCCGGGTGCCTGATGATGGCGGGAGTGGCGGCAATCTATTCCGTCACGGCGTCGGGAGGAAAAAAGCTCATCCTTTTGTCCTCCCCCCTTTATGTGGGGTGCGTGTATTTTTTCGCCGTGCTTTTGGCTTTGTCCGGTATCGTCGCCGTAAGGCCGGGAGGGTTGAAGCGGGTGCGCGGCGTGCTGGGAAGCAAGCTAATGTGGGCCCTGGGCGCCAGCCAGGCCGGCA
Source organism: Desulfatibacillum aliphaticivorans DSM 15576 (assembly GCF_000429905.1). Classification (NCBI taxonomy): domain Bacteria; kingdom Pseudomonadati; phylum Thermodesulfobacteriota; class Desulfobacteria; order Desulfobacterales; family Desulfatibacillaceae; genus Desulfatibacillum; species Desulfatibacillum aliphaticivorans. Next base: position 49,431 of record NZ_AUCT01000026.1, read on the forward strand.
TGATCGCCACCCACGTCCTGGCCATATCCATGGCGCCGGCCGCCCACATGGTGTCGGTAAAAAGAAGCTCTTTGTTCTTTGGCGTGTTGTATGGAATTCTGGTATTCAAGGAAAAAGACGCCCGATACCGGGCGCCTGGCAGCTTGATCATGTTGGCCGGAGTGATGGTTTTGGGGTTTGCTGCGCCGTGAATCACTAAATTTAGTGTTTTTTTAGGCCTAGAGTTTGCAAGAACTCTTTTTTGTTGCTAATAGTCTCTCTTGGTGACACACTAAATCTCTTGGCTGGCGTGGACCGTTCGAAGTGCGGACCTGTTGATACTTTTATACAATGTGTTGTAATTATGGAAAAAGTTGACCCTACGATCAGGAATACCGAAAAACGGATCTGGCATCTGATCCTGATGTCGGTAGCGGTCATTCTCTACCTGACTCTCGGAATCCTGAGCCTAAAATTTTCAGGATATTGGCCAAGCTCTACTGAGGGCGACATTGCTCCGACTTTTATCAACTATGTCATCGCACTGTCCATCCTTATACTGTTGTTCTGCGCCTACGTCATTTATCAGCAACGAAACCTGCTCAGTTTTTCCCGAACCTTTTCCATTGAACGGAAAACCAGGGAGACGCTTTCCAGAAACGTGGAGGTGCTGCGGGCTCTGCTGGAAGTAAGCTCCGGCATTAACTCGCAAAAGGATCTGCCGGACATCCTGGACACCATCACCCAGGAAATGCTTACCTGCTTCCGGGCCGACCATTCCTCCATCATGCTTTTGGATCACCGCTCCAAAATCCTGGCCACCAAAGCCTCGTTCGGAACCGGGGCGGAATACGCCCAGGACGCTCTCATTCCGCTGGGAAAAAGCATTGCAGGATGGGTGGCGGCCAACTCCCAACCCTTGCTGCTGAACGGCCAGGTGGATATTTCCGCCTTTCCCGGCGCCACGCAAAAGGAACGGACCATCAGCTCCTCCCTGTGCGTGCCCCTGAAAATGGCGGAAAAAAACGTGGGCGTGCTCAATGTCAACCTGGTGGACAGGGATTGGACTTTTTCGGAAGACGACCTCAAGCTCTTGACTATCTTTGCCAATAACGCAGCGGTTGCAATTCATAACTCATTGCTGTTGCAGGAAAAAGAACGCAGGATCAGGCTCCAGACCATGCTCGGCCAGTTGCATTCCCCCCAAATTGTGGCCCAATTGGTCGATAAGATAGAAGATGGGCAGCGCCCTAACGTGATTCGCGAAAAGGTCAAGCTGACCATTTTATTTTCGGATATTCGGGGCTTCTCCGACATGCTTAACGTGGCCCAGGCCGAAGATATCATGGCGTTTTTGGATGAGTTCTATAACGTGATGAACAAGGCCGTGTTTGATAATGAAGGCAGTATCGACAAGTTCATCGGGGACGAGGTCATGGCCTTTTTCGGAGCGCCCATCGCCCTGGAAAACCCCACGGATAACGGCTTAAGAACGGCCCGCGAAATGGTTACGTATTTTCAGGAGCTGCGCTATAAGTTCGCCAAACGTTCTCCCGCCTTCGCTCGGCTGGGATTGGGCGTCGGCATGAACACCGGCGAGGTCTTTGTGGGAAACGTGGGTTCCAAAACCCGTTACGAGTATACGGTGATCGGCACGGCGGTGAATCTGGCCAGGCGGTTGTGCGCTTCGGCCAAGGGGGATCAAATCCTTACAACCCAGGAAACCCTCAAGCACATCAGCTACAGCGTCGGCGCAGCACATGTTGGGGATATGGCATTTAAGGGCATCAGGGACAAGGTCCACGTCCACGTTATCGACATGCGGCGAAGGAAAAAAGGCGCCGCATAGAAAATGCTGTATTTTAATAGCTGAATCTGGTAAATCAAATTACCCGGATCGCTCTGATATTGAATTTTATGAAGGACTAGGCTTGGCGGCTCTCCTGTGAGTTAGGACGACCAGGCCGTAGAGGCGCAGATGGATCTGAGAACTCGCATACAAAACCTTTTCAAGGAAGCAGAGATCTACCGCCAGCAAGGGCTTTACGGGGAAGCTAAGAAAAAATACCTGATTGTAGCGAACTTCCTAAAAAAGAACGACAATATTACCAACCGCGAACAGCTGCTGGACGCCATCACCAAAAAAATCTCCGCGATCGACAAAGACATCATGGAGTTGGACGATGTGGCGAGCCCTGAGGAAATGGCGTCTTCCAATGTTCAGGATCTGGTTAAAGGCTTTTTTTCCACTTCCACTTCCCAAAACAAGAACAAGGGGGCCGTCGCCTTTAAAGGCGCCGTGGCCCTGGCCCAGTTGAGGCAGTTCGAAAGAGCCCTGGTGGAGTTTGAACGCTTGGTGCCCAACGAATCCGTTCGCGTGCCGGCGGCGAAAAACGTTCTCAAGTGCTACATGGCCCTGGGAACTCCGGATAAGGGCATCTCCCAATACGATTCCTGGCTCCGGGACGACATGTTTACGGATGATCAAATAGAATCCGTCAGGGTCTTTTTTGAAGACCTCCTGAAAAACAAAGGCCTCTCCGTGAGCATGGAACGGAGGCGGCAAGATGCGGCCGCAACGCCTCCGGCCGCGCCTCGAAGCGCTTCGGCTCCGCCCGCCATGGACCAACCGGCCGCTGCGGCGCCCAGCGCAGAGGACACCTCCGCTCTCATGGAAGCCGCCGAAGCCGCCGCCGAAGAAGCCATGGACGACGATCCTATCGAAATCTGCTCCCTGGAGATCACCTACGACGCCGGGCCGGAAAAAGGCCAGACCGTGGAGATTGAAGTGGATCAGCAGATAGGAAACAAGCTCACCATGGTGATTCCGGGAAAAAACAAGGAATATGTGGACAACCTCGGCATCGGGCAAAGACTGGACGACCTTCAGTTCTTCTCCCACTTCATTATGTTTCGCGGGGCGGGGGTGGTCCTTTCCAAAAGCCAGATCAACTCCGGGGTCAACAAGGGCGACTACAGCTTGGTCCTGCGCATGGAAACCCAGACCAACTAATGCCTTTTATTCCATGGCTGAATAATGCGGAAAGCATCTACGACATCCCGGGCCTGAAATGGACTCGAGGAAAAATTCCGGCCCAGTTCGCACTGGGCCTCCTTTGCGGCGCCTGCCTCCTGTCCATGATCCTTTTCCTCTTCTCCAAGGAGCTTGACCCCCACGAATTCGTCCTGTTCTTTCTTCGTCCAAACGTCCCCATTATTATCTCCATGATCCTGGCCCTGGCCTCCGTCCTGGTTCTTTCCGGCCTCTTTTGCCTGGCCCTCAGCTTTTTCGCCTTTGGATTCTACTCCTGGACAGGGGCCGCCCTCCACATGCGAATCCCCTGGGCCGCCCACCGGTTTCGCGCCCTGTCGCTGGCCGTTTTTTACACATGGAGCTTTACCGCCGTTCTCAACACCGCCTTGTTCGTTTTGAACCGAACGGAATTGGGGAGCCATCTTTTTGTGGTTTTTTATACCGGCAAGGGCTTTGAATTCTTATACCAATTCCTCGCTGTTCCCGGCTTTTATCATGTGGTTTTGGGAATCGCCTATCCTACCGCCGAAGTCCTCGCACACCTGACTCAATCCCACTACCGGGCCGCCAAAATCGTTCGCCGCAGAAACCAATTGAAAACTTGACTATTGTAGAAAAATGTGGTTCTATCGATAAAATTCAACGGACGTCCAAAATTTGCTCGCTTCTCCCTGGCCCCTGCACGGTTTGATCCGGGTTTCAAGCTATCAAGCGCGCCAGGCTGACGGTCAATGGAAATCCGTTGTATAGGCAGGTGCTTGCAGTCGCCATCTTGTTCAACCTTTTAAAAAAGGGCCTTGGATGGAAGGGCCGCCGGCCAAGCGGCGGCTTCCATGGCCGCCCATTGGGGGATGGGCGCTATGGGCAGCATTATTTCGTGCTCGAAAGGCAGAATGTTTTTCGAGGTAATGCGGCCCTCGAAGTCTTAAGATGTTTTCAAAAGGACAAAGAGGGCTGCACGAAATAATGGCTGCTTTCGGCAGGAACAATTCGAAAATACACTATTTTCGCCTCACGGAAAGGCTTTCTGGAAATTGGCTCAACCGTTTTTTTGGGATCCAGGCCCCCTATGTTCTAGTCTCATCCTGTTCACCTGTTTTTTTCTGCGTGGGCCGTCCTGGAAAACCATCCTGCGGGTAAAGTGAAATTGGGCTTGAACTTATGGTCTACAAAATGGTAGATATAATCACATATATTCTAATAACTGCTGGAGTCTCGCCGACCCCTGTCTAATCTTGGCTGCAACGCCCAATCTCCGGAATATGGAAATTCCGGACCTAATCAAGAGGATGCTCAAATGCGCCGATCTTACTCCTTTTGCCTGGCCCTGGCCCTTGCGCTTGCAATATGCTTCCAATTCACCCCTTGCACCCATGCCGAAACCGACGACGCCGAACAGATTATCTGGAAAACCGGAACCCTGGCGCCTAAAAACGTCGGCTGGGCCATTTACGTGGATCAAATCCTGGTGCCCGAGATCAGAAAAGCCTCCGGCGACAAGGTCGTCTTAAAGACCTACTGGGGCGGCATCATGGGCGACGACGTGCACGTTTTGGAAAAGGTGGACAAGGGCATGCTCCAGGGCGCCGGTCTCAGCGGAGGCGGCACCTTCCTGGCATGCAGGGAGTTCTCCGTCCTTTCCCTGCCTTTTTTGTTCCAAAGCTATGATGAAGTGGACTACATCCGCGAGAAAATGATGGACGTCTTTGACGGCTATATGGAAAAAAGCAACTTCGCCCTGATTACATGGGCCGACCAGGATTTCGACCAGGTGTATTCCATTACCAAGCCCCTGGCCAAAGCCGAAGACTTCCGGGGCGTTCGGTGCATCAATTGGGCGGGATTCATGGAAAACCAGACCATGCTGGCCCTTTCGGCTATTCCCGTTCCCACCAATGTGCCGGACGTGGCGGTTGAGATCAAACGGGATCAGGCGGACGGAAATATAGGCCCCGCCATTTGGGTGGTGGGCGCCCAGCTTTACTCCAAATTCCGGTATGTCAACCCCATGAAGATCCGCTACTCTCCCGTCACCATCGTCATTTCCATGGACGCCTGGAACCAGGTGGACGGGGAGGCTCAGGCCAGCATCCGCGGCATTCGGGAGGACATTACAAAACGGTTTGTGGAAAAATCCAGGGCCGCCAACGAAAAGTGCATGGACGCCATGGTGCAATACGGCGTGGAACTGGTGCAATCAACTCCCGAAGAATTGAGTGAGTTGAAAAACCTGACCAGATCGGTCTGGAACGACCTGGCCGGCAAGGAATATCCCCAGCCTTTGCTTCAGGAGGTGCGCGGGCATTTGGAAGAGTTCCGCAAGGGAAAATAAGTCAGCAGGAGCGTTGCATGCAGGTTTTGGTTCTTTATTTTTCCAAAGGGGGAAATACCAGAGTTTTGGCCGAAGCGGTGGCCTCGGGTGTGAACGCGGTCCCCGGCGTGAGCGCTGTCTTGAAAAACACCGAACAAGTCGCCAAGGAGGATTTTACAACCTCCGCCGGAGTCATTGCAGGATCTCCCGTCTATTTTGGGGGGATGGCGGCGGAGCTTAAAAAGATTTTCGACGACTTTGTCAGTACGCGCAAGCAAATGGAAAACAAAGTCGGGGCGGCCTTCACCACCTCGGGAGACGCCTCCGGCGGCAAGGAAACCACCATGCTGTCCATCATCCAATGCATGTTCATCTACGGCATGATTGTCGTGGGCGATCCCATGAGCGCCACCGGGCATTACGGCGTGGCCTGCGTGGGCAAGCCGGACGAGGCCGTCCTGGAAAACGGAAAAAAACTGGGCCGCAGAGTGGCGGAATTATGCCTGAAGGTCGGATAACCTTTTTGTTTGGCGAATTAAGATGATCCCTGTTCTTTGCATTACCGCATTCATGATCGCCGGAGAGTCCACCGGGTTTATGGGCCTGCCCGTCAGAATCGCCTCCCTTGTCAGCCTAATGGTTATTTTTCTATATTTTTTGTCGATGGCCAAAAAAGACGACGCCTCCCCCGTCCTGAAGACCATGGTGATTTTCCTGGCCCTGGAAGCCGCCGGGGTCTGGCTGCTCCCTCAGGCGCCCAGGGTGGTCTTCGGAAAGCTGGCCATAGTCCAGTTGTACACTTTGCTTTTCGCCATGGCAGTCATCCCTTTGATTGGCGGAAAAGCGCCCTTTACCACGTTTTTCGCCCAAAAAGACGCTCCTGAAGAGGTCTGGGAGACCGATGTTTTCAAGCAAATCAACAAGGACATGACCAAGTTCTGGGCCTTTTTGTTCGTTGTTTGCGGACTCTTCGCCCTGACGCCCCTGATCTATCCTTTTTTGGACGTCCTGCCCTGGTCCCTGGTTTTCCGTTTAGGCCTTCCCGCGCTGCTCCTGGCCGGCCTGGGCCGCGCCTTCAACAAAAAATACCCTGATTATTACATGAAAAAGATCGGCCTGACCCCCCGGGAAACGCCTGCTTCTGAATAGCTTGCGCATCACTGCTTTTTGCAGCCAGCCTTATTCATGCACAAAAAAACGGCCCTGGCGAAATCCTCAAAAGATTCCCCAGGGCCGTTTGTACATTCCGAATCTGTTTTCGGCGGCGTTGCGCCGCTTCCTTCTATTTGGTCAACTTTCTATGGCGCACCCGGTGCGGCGTGTCTGCGGCGGAGCCGAGTCTCTTGCGGCGGTCCGCTTCGTAGTCTGAAAAGTTTCCGGGATAAAAAATAACCTGGCTGTCGTCTTCAAAGGCGATAACGTGGGTGGCCACCCTGTCCAGGAACCAGCGATCATGGCTTACCACAATGGCGCTGCCCGCAAAATTGTCGATGGCTTCTTCCAGCGCCCGCAAGGTATTGACGTCCAGATCGTTGGTCGGTTCGTCAAGGAGAATGACATTGGCGCATTGGGCCAGCATTTTGGCCATATGAAGGCGGTTGCGCTCGCCGCCGGACAACGTCTTGACCTTTTTTTGCTGGTCCGACCCGGCGAAGTTAAAGCTGGAGGCATACGCCCGGGAGTTGACCTGCCTGTCCCCCAGCACCAGGATGTCGTTTCCGCTGGAAATCTCCTCCCACACGGATTTTTCGCCGTCCAATACATCCCTGGATTGATCCACATAGGCCATTTTTACGGTCTGGCCGATGACGATCTCTCCGGAGTCGGGCGCCATGGCGCCGGTAATCATTTTAAGCATGGTGGTTTTGCCGGCGCCGTTGGGGCCTATCACGCCTACGATGCTTCCTGGTGGGATAAGCATGGACAGGTTGTCAATAACCAGTTTGTCTTCAAAGGCTTTGGACACGTTTTTAAATTCAATGACATTGTCCCCCAGCCTGGGCCCGGGGGGAATGTAAATTTCCAGATCTTCCCGCCGTTTTTCGTATTCAGCGCCCAAGAGTTTTTCGTAGGCGTTGACCCTGGCCTTGCCTTTGGCTTGCCGCGCCTTGGGGCTCATGCGGATCCACTCCAACTCCCTTGCCAGGGTGCGCTGGCGCTTGGATTCGGATTTTTCCTCCTTTTCCAGGCGGTCCTTTTTCTGTTCAAGCCACGAGGAGTAGTTTCCTTTCCAGGGAATGCCGTGCCCCCGGTCCAGCTCCAGAATCCACCCGGCCACGTTGTCCAGAAAATATCGGTCATGGGTCACGGCGATGACCGTGCCCTTGTAATCCCGCAAATGCCCTTCCAGCCAGGCCACGGTTTCTGCGTCCAGGTGGTTGGTGGGCTCGTCCAGCAGCAAAATGTCGGGCTCCGTAAGCAACAGGCGGCATAATGCCACACGCCGTCTTTCACCGCCTGAAATCACGGAAACCGGCGTGTCCGGAGGCGGGCACCGCAGCGCTTCCATAGCCAGCTCCAGCCTGCTGTCCAGCGTCCAGGCGTCGGCGGCGTCCAGGGCGTCCTGAACCTTGGCCTGCTCCTCAACCAGGGCGTCAATGTCTGCGTCCGGATCTCCAAAGGAGTTGTTGATCTCCTCAAACCGGGCCAGCAGGTCCACGACGGGCTGCACCGCTTCCTCCACAACCTGCTTGACGGTTTTTTCATTATCCAGTTCAGGCTCCTGCTCCAAAAGCCCCCGGGAATATCCTTTGGAGAGCATGGTCTCTCCCAGATAATCGTTGTCCAGCCCGGCCATGATTCGCAGCAAGGTGCTCTTTCCCGACCCGTTGAGGCCGAGCACCCCGATTTTGGCGCCGTAGTAAAAACCCAGGGAGATGTCCCGTAAAACCTGTTTGTTGGGAGGATGCACCCGCCCAACGCCCACCATGGAATAAATCACCTGTTTGTCGCTCATAAGGCTCCTGTTCCTTAATTTATAATTGCCGGAATTTGGCGTGCGCAGCAATCTCAATGGGAGATAGCGCGCAATAATACTCTGTTCTCATGATCGATTTTTGCCATGTTCCCTGTTTTTTAGCAAGACGTTTTTCTGCACGCCCGCGCCCAATCCGGCGCCCTGGATGCCCTCAACCAAAGCCAATCCACCCAAAGCCACCCCATGGACCCGCGCTCTTCCTTGTGGTATCATGTAAAAAATCGGAACCGCCCGCATAATCGCCGGGCGGGAAAAGTGGCCTTAACCTGAATGTTGATGGAATAATCGCCTATGAAACGCCTCATGATGTTCTTCCCGCCGAAGCCCGCCGCCGCTGAACCAAAAGCCCATAAAAAATTCGGGGCGGCCCTGTTTTTCATTCTTCTGGCATTGGTTGTCATCTCAGGATGCCGCCATGTAGAGGACGGACAGGCGGCCTCAAACCCGGTCGTCCAGACGGCTTCTTCGGACCTGGTGGTCAAGGTCGTCAAACAAAGCCCCATGGCCGTCCTCAAAGTCAAGCTGAGCATCGGCGGCCAGGAACTGGGCGCCATGGAAGCCGGCCAGGCCAGCGGGGCGACGGCCAACTGCCGTCTTTTTTCCGCTCCTGAAGGCCCCTATAAATTGGTCATGGACCTGAGCACCCAGAACCAAAACTCGGTTTCCCTGCAACATCGCCACGAAGTGGATTTGGACGGAGAGCCGGGCTTTACGGACTACGTGGTCATTTCGCTGGGCGGGCCTGGCGATGAAACCACGACCCGCGTGGGAACATTCAAGATAGCCTCCCCCTCCGCGGCAAAATTAAAGGATAATGCGGCGGCCGGAGAATGCACCGCCTTTACGGAAATTCGTCAGGATGCGGAAAATTACGCTCTCAGAGCCGCAGTGGAGGACGATGTCCTGGTGCAGACCAAGGCCAAAGCCCAATCCGGCGATCCCGAAGCCCAAATGCAGATGGCCAGGATGTATCTTGGCGGCGCAGGCGTGGAAAAGGATGCGCAAAAGGCTCTGGATTGGGCTCAAAAAGCGGGAAACAGCGGTTACATTCCCGCCCAAATGCTGCTTTCGGCGGGCTACCTGAAAGGTTTTTTTGGAAAGACCGACAATCCCAAAGCCTTTGAATGGGCCCAAAAAGCAGCCGCCCAGGAGGATCCCAAAGCCATGGCCCTTTTGGCCTCCTATTACAAAATGGGCGTAGGAACTCCCAAAGATCCGGAAAAAGCCTTTGAATGGTTTCTGAAATCCGCCGAAAAAGGCCATATGGTCTCGCAGATTGTGGTGGGAGAGGCCTATTATAAGGGGCTCGGTACAGCCCAGGATTTGAGCAAGGCTTTTGAATGGCGGCTTAAGGCGGCCTACGGAGGCTCCCCCGCCGCCGCCAATACGGTTGGCCAGATGTACTACCGTGGAGAAGGCGTGGCTCCGGACCTTGACAAAGCCTTCACCTGGCTCCAGTGGGCGGCGGAAAGGCGCAGCGGAAACGCCTGCGCAACCTTGGGCCTCATGTATTTTCAAGGCCAGGGCGCCGAAAAGGATTCAGCCAAGGCCGTTGAATGGTTCAGCAAAGGCGCGGCTCTGGGCAACATCCTGTGCATGAGCAACCTGGGCAATTGTTACCTGGCCGGCGTAGGCGTGGAACAGGATAAACAAACGGCCAAACAGTGGCTGGCCAAGGCCGGAAAAAAAGGCTACGCCCCGGCCATCAATAAGCTGGCGTTGATATTTCTCCAGGAAAGCGACCCGCAAAAGGCTGCGGGGTGGGCCTCCATCACCGCCAAGGCGGGCAATGCAAGCGGAGTTTATCTCCTGGGCCTGGCCCAGGCCCAGGCGGGCAACATCGAAAAAGCCCTGGAGACCCTGGGGGTTGCCGCCAAGGCGGGGCATAAGGGCGCCGCCGAAGCCATTGAGAAAATCAGCGTTCTCAAGACCCAGCCGGTTCCTGAGGATGGGGCGCCGGAAATCGTACCGGCCGATCCGGCCTCCGAGGAGGAATAAAGACTCCGGACAGAAATTTCTGACAGTATTTTTGAGTAATTCGGATTTTTTTGGGGGGGAATGCATTTTTTTGCATTTCCCCCCTTTTTGCCTGTGGGCGCCAATGATCAAAATATTCAGACTGGTATTTTGCAGTCCTGAACATAATTCAATTACGAATTTGAGCCTGATACAAAATGACTAAACCTAATTCTAAATTACTATTTCAAATTTGGATGAAATATTTTTATTTAATTTTCCTATTAAATCAATATTTTGAAAAATAGGGCCAAGTTTTTGCCCGGTCGATGACTTTGTGAAGCGAGCTTAACCATAATACATATAAATTGCGTTAAATTTTATAATTACTGTATTAAACTACTCACGTCCAGCAACAATGGTAGAATAAATTGAGATGTAGTCTGGTGTATAAAAATAAAATCTTAATATTTATTATAGAAATCATCACTACTCATTAAAGAAGGCTGTTGCTACCCTCTTTTTATATTAAAAATACACAATAAATCAAATTGTTATGCTCTTTATTTCCCGGAGGCTCCGTTCCTAATTAATCTGGCCGAAGCATGATAATGATTATCATTAAAAAGATTGACAGAGAAAATTATCTTAGTTTATGATAGCCCGAACTATGCATGGCGGTCCCTCTGTGCTGTTCATGCTCCATCTCTGTTAGAAAAAGTTAAATCAGGCTGTATTCGATGTATCGCCATGTATTAATGATATTAATGGTGGTGTGTGTCCTCGCCACGTCCGTCCAGGCCGGCCCGCTCACCATCAGCCAAACCATACCCGACGCCTTTATCAATGACTCCATTGCAGGCTCCCAAGGGCAAACCTACCAACTCGCCGCTTCCAACCCCACGGCCCTGACTTCCACTAATGTTGCATTTTCCGTGGATATCCCGGCGGGTTTCTCCTACGTGGCCGGAACCCTGACCAATGACGCAGGCCTCACCCCGAATGTTACGGCCGGCGACCCTTTTGTCATCGATTTCAACGAAGGCCTGACCCTGGCCCCCGGGGACAGCATCAACATGACGTACCGCCTGGCCACGGATTGCACCGCGGTGCCCGGCCAGCAGCTTATTTCCGTAACCGCAAACTATGACGAGCCCGAATCCCCGGATTCCAACTCCTCCCTGGTGACCATCAAGTCCGGTCTCATCCAGGCTGATTTGATCGCCGTGTCCCCCAACCCATTCAATGTAGAGGTGGGCGATACGGTCCAAATGACCGCCAGGATCAGCAACGAGGGCGAAGGCTCCCTGTTCAAGATCGACTTCAACGCCAATTGGGGGGCGGATTTCGCCAGCCCGACGCTTACGGGCGGGACGCTGGCTCCAACCCTGTCCGGCGACAGCTATACGGTTGTCACCGGCGAGATTCCCGCCGGAGAAAGCCGGGAGTTCACCTTTGAACTGGTCGTGGCGGGCTGCGACGATCTGGCCATCGACGTGGGCGCGGAAGATCCCTGCGATCCAGGCACGATCTACACGGACGACAATTCCCCTTTCCTGACCCTCAAGCAGCCCAATATAACCATAGGAACCGCCAACGCTTCCCTGGATTACTGCGGAACCGGAGACATGGTCCTTACGGTTCAAAATTTAGACAACCCGGCGGGGACGAGGGGAACCGCCTACAACTTCTCCCTGTCCACAAGCCTTCCCGATAATGTGAATGTGGACAGCGTTTCCGCAGGCTGGACCCATGACGGCTTGGGCGGCTTTACTCTGAACGGCGGAAGCATCGCCCCGGGAGATACGGAAACCCTGACCATCGTTTTGTCGGACGGCACCCCCTGCGACGGCGCCTCCGGCGTATTTATTTTTTCGCCTGCCTACACAAACGCCTGCGGCGACCCTTTTGCGCCTCCCGTGGTGACGGCCGGGTATTCCACCCAGGCCGGGCCCACTATCGGGCTGGACATGACCCATACCCCGGACGGCGGCGACCCGGAGCGCGTCTTCCTGAATGAACGGGTGGAGTTCACCATCACGCCCTCCCTGACCCAGGCCGATGACTGGGACGGGAACATCGTGATTACCGATGTCTTTCCGGCCACGCTGGGCGGCTTGAGTGAGGTGGGATCCGCCGTGGGAATCGTGGACGTGGACACAGACGCCAACACCGTGACCTGGACCCTTACTCCAGCCCAGGCCGCAGCCTCGCCCTCCTTGACCCTGGAGGCGACCACAACGGACAACGCCTGCCTCGCCGGGGATTACATCAGCAATACGGCCTCCATAACCCAGGCGCGCACGGACTGCGGATGCGATGAAGCAGACAGCGACACGGCCAGGATGTACCTCCAGAGCAAGGAACCCCCGGCCGGCGTGGAACTGGACGAAACCAAGGAAATCCTCAATACCCCGGCCGAAGGCAGTTTCAACGTTTGCCCCTCATCCGACGTGCAATACTCCGTTGTGTTGAACTTTGATGCAGGCAGCGCCGGCGTATGGACCAATTCTTATATGCAGGAAGATATGCAGGGCGGCCAGGTTTATGTGGCCAACTCCCTGGAATACGACGCGGGAGGCGGTTTTGTCGCCGTGCCGGGAGGGAACATAACCTCGGTTTCGCCGCTGACCGTAGACCTGGGCTTTTTAACCGCCGTGACGGGCGGGGACGCCGTGGCCGGTAAATCCGTGACCTTCCAGTACGAACTCACCGTCAGCAACGCAGCTCTTACGCCGTGCGAGCCCACCGGCTCTTTTTTGTCGGAAACCGAGGTTTACGTTTCCCAATCCACGGCCGGATGCTCCGAAGCGGGCGGCAGCCGCTTTTTCCTGGGCGTTCAGGTTCCGGTGTCTCGTGCGGCCCTGGATCTGGGAATCAGCCTGCAGACCAACTCCGTGTCCAAGTCCCAACCCCTGACCCTTGCGGAAACTTCTCCGGTGCGGGTGGAAGTCAATAAGCTGACCCCCTGGAACGCCAACAATGTGGTGGTCACCGTGGACACCGCCAACTACGAATATTTAAAAAATCCCCAATATAGCGGCTTTGGAAACCAGACGCCCAGTGTGGCGCATGTGGGCGATGAGCTTACATTCACCTTTTCCAACCCCTTGGGCGCGGGCCACTCGGGCGTCATAACCTTTGACGCCGTCAAGACCTGCTCGGCCGACTATTCCATTTCCGCGGACCTGACTTTCGAGGACGATTGCGGCGTTTCCTGTCCGGATCTTGTGGACGGGCCGCCGCATTCCGCGAGCGACTCCCCCACCGTGGAGTTGCAGGGCGATCTCCGGGTAAACGCCACTCCCGCCCAGGTGCAAGCCAGCTCCGGCGAACTGTCCTGGACCTTTTACATCACCAACAAGGGGTCTGGCACGGCCTACAATGTTATCCTCACGGAAGAGCTGGACAAAATGTTCAACTACGTCAGTTCCACCGTGGACGGGGCGCCGGCCGCCCCGGCTGAGGTGAATGGCGGAACGACCTGGGACATCACTTGGGAACTGGGTTCCCTTGCTCCCAACCAGGTGGCGCAAGTGCATGTGGCTGCGGAGCTCACCGGCCTCTCCTGCGACTTCTCCAACGCCAGCACGGTCAAAGCCACCTACGGATTTTATGACGGTTCCGATACCCCGGTCTACACGGCGTGCGAGACGGAAACGGCCGCCACCGTGCCCATCTTCACCCAGCCGCCCTCCCTCATGACTCTGACGAACGCTTCCGGCGGCGTGACCCTGTGCGGCAGCGGAACCATCAACCTGACGCTTAAAAATAACGGCAGGACCCACAACTATAACGTGGTGGCCACCCAGAACCTGGGAACCACGGGCCTGGAATACGTTCCTGGCAGCGCGAAGCTGAGCATCAACGGCGGCGGGGCCGTGGCCATAGCCGATCCCGACATTTCGGGCGCCGACCTCACCTGGACTTCCGATTCCGGGCAGACCTATTATGTCGCCGCCCTGGAAGACATGAACATAGACGACATTTATGTCATCTCCTTTGAAGTCAACGCCTACGAGGGTTTCAACGCCAACCAGCTTATTTCCGCCACGGCCAATTGGGAGAAGCCCTGCGAACGCGACGGCGTGGGCACCGGCGTGGCGGGCGGAGCAGGCTTTGACGTACCCATCGATCGGCCCGAAATCACCGTGACGAACGCCGGTTGGAACGTCACGGCCGCCCAGCCCGAGGGAAGCCGCGCCAATACCGTGTACGGCGGCCAGGGCGACACGGTGGTCTGGCGGGTGGACATCGCCAACAATGGAACCTCGGCCGCCCAGAATGTGGAGATACGGGACGCCATCGGCGGTAATTTTGATCTCACGCGCTGGGCGGACAACGCGGGGTTCGCCGGGGCAGCCCCCTTTGCAGGCGGCGCGGACACCGACACCGGCTACCTGTCCATCCCGGATATTCCAGCCGGAGGGGATGTCACCTATTATTTCGAGGGAACCATCCTGGCGGACTGCAGCAACCAGACCAACACCGCTTATGTGCGATGGGGCTGCGGAAACTCGCCCCTGACCGAGCCGGACGACGGCGACGACCCCGCTTACCTGGTGACCGTGCCCGATTTCAGCAACGCGGTCAACGTAACCCAGGCGATTACCAACCTGGCGGAAACCGCCGTGCCGGATGTCAACGGCAAGGTGGTCATTACCGTAACCAACGGCGGCGGTTCGGCCGAAAACCTGGTGCTCACCAATGACTTGCCCACGGGCTTCAGCATTGATACATCGGCCTTTACGCCAACCCTGGATCATAACGGCGTATTTGTAGGCAACCCGACAGTCACAGGTTCGGCTACGGTTCCGATTTTCACCTTTGATCCTTTGTTGACGCTCCTCCGGTACGGAGAATCCGCCACCCTGACTTTCCAGATAGTCCAGACCGGCTCCATTGATTCCAATGAAAACCAGGACGACCGCCAGGAAACCACCGGCGACGGTCTTGATCCTGCTTTTCCGGTCACCAGTAACAATGCGGTCACCCTGGATTACGAAAACACCTGCGGCGCCGCTTTTAGCGCGACGGATAACGTCAGCGTCAATCCCCGCACCCCGGATCTGGATATTGATATCGACCCGGGCGTTTCCATCGTAAGAACCGTCAGCGGAACCGGCGATACGGAAACCTTTGCAATCCGGATCAACAACCGCGGCGACGCAGCGGCGCATAACGGAACCCTTACCGTGGACGTGGGCTCCGGTTTTACGGTAACCGGCAGCGGCGGCATGACCGACAATGGCGGCGGAAATTACACCTTGAGCCTGGCCTCCATCAACGCAGGGGCCAGCCGAACCATCACATTCAATCTCACCGTTGCCAATGAAACCGATCCCCTGACCTTTCACGCTCAGGTGGAAGGCATGATAAAAGACGCTTCCGGCGCGGACATTGATTTATACTCCTTGGACACCATCCGGGCCAGGGTCATCGGATTCCGTATGGACAAGTCCCTGGCTTCCACTACGGAAGCCGACTCGGTCGACCCCAAGGTGTTCATCGGCGAGGACGTGACCACGACCATTACGGCGACCTGGTTCGGCTTTGACGGCTTGGAAAACGTGTCCAATATTACCGTCACCGACGCCATCCCCGAGGGAATGGGGTATCTGACCCACGCAATAAACGATCCATACAGCAGCGTGGACAGTATATCCGGCGACACATTGCACGGCGACGGAAACCTGGTCTTCTCCCTGGCGGACAACAACGCCGCCGGAACCTTTTCCGTGGATGTCAATTCACGCGTTTTGAACGATGCCTTGAACAGCGAAGGCGCTCCCAATGTGGACGCCCATGACCTGACGGACACCGCCTCCGCCCAGTTCACCTATTTGGGGACCACATACAGCACTTCCACCACAGGCTTTACGGCCCTGGCGGACAGACAGGAGACGGTCACAGTAAGCACCCCAAGCGTATCCGTAACCAAGCAGGTCCGTAACATGACCGAGGACTCTCCCTCGGGCGCTGGAAATTATGCGGGCTCGGTTTCGGCCAAGGCGGGCGACACCCTGGAATACTCCATCACTATCACAAACGCGGCGGGCCGCGCGCCAGCCTACGACGTGGAAGTATCCGACACGGTTAACGCCAAATTCCAGTTGATGAACATGGCTGTGGACGGATTGGATAACGACGGAGACAGCATTACGGACGGCGGGGATATTGGAGAGCAAAACTTTGGCGGTTACGGCGCGGCTATTTCCTTTGACGATTCCATGAACGCCGCCCTGGACAAGTTGGACCCCACGGACAGCGTGACCTTCAAGTATCAGGTGTACGTGGGAACCACGGTCAACCCCAACGAAACCATCCAGAACACGGCGACGGTCACCTACGACACATTGGACGAAGCCTCGGGCAGCCAGACAGGCGGTTTTGAAATCGCCAGCAGCTTGGCCGCGGGCGCCAGGGAATACACCGGTACGGACACCGCGGAACTGGATGTCGATCCGGTAGACGTGACCGGCTCCAAAGCCATCCTGGCCACGTCATACACGCCCATGGGCGCCGCCGCGCCCTTTGCCGGCCCCCAGGACGTGGTCATCGGCGAGGAAGTGCAGTATCAACTGAAATTCACCGTGCCGCCCTCCACTCTGGAAAACTGGGTGTTGGAAGACACCCTGCCCGACGGCCTGACGGCCATTGAAGGCTCAACCTTCGCCCTGCCCACGGGCGCCGCCCTGTTTACGCCCGGTGGAAACATCGCCCCGGCCATCACAACCAGCGGCGGCCGGTCCGTTATCACCTGGAATTTTGGAGATCAGGTTTTGGATCCGGATGCAGGCGAGCAGACTATCACGATCAATTTCATCGCCCGGGTGGAAAACGTCGCCGGAAATCAGGCCGGAACCAATCTGAACAACACCGAGGCTGAAGTGCGTTACGAACTCAACTCCGTACCCCAGACCGTGGAATTAGTGGACGTTAACCTGGTGGTTCGCGAGCCCGCCGTTACGATCACAAGGGAAGTGAGCCCTTCGACTGGCGTGGACGCAGGCGACAAGCTGACTGTATCCATCACCGTGGAAAACACCAGCACGGTCACCGCCCACAATGTACGGGTGACCGAAGACTTCACCGCCGAGGATTTTAACTATGTCGCGGGAGAAGTGGGCGGGACCATCCCGGACACCGTGGACGAGTCCAACGCCGACGCCCCGTTTTATGTTTACGATACTCTAAATGCAGGCCAGTCCAAAACCTTCACCTATTCCATCTTGGTGGATACGGACGTTCAGCCCCAGGAAAACCTTAGCAACACATCCTATTGTTCCTGGACATCTCTGGCGGACGACTCCGTGGCTCTGAATGCGACTACCGGAACCATCGGCGCTGACGGCGCCGCTTTGGGCATGAGAAACGGCGACATTCCGGGCGACGGCGGCTTGAATGATTATGAAGACTTCGACGTGTTCAACGTCGCTCTGGACGTGGGTATAGACATCGGCGAAGTCACCGCAGTCAAGGCGGATGAAGGCCTTGTTGCGGGATTCCCTGAAAACGTGCCCGGTGCACGGCATGCTTTCTCCATCACCATTGATCTGCCCGAAAGCACGATCAACGATCTTGTGGTCACGGACCAGCTAAACGCCGGCGCTGCGGGATTGGCGCTGGAAAACAATGCAACCTATGACGTGACCTACACCTTCACCGATATTCTCACGGTTAACGGCTCGGCGGCTGCCGGTTTCGCAGACAGCGGCGACGTGGAAGCCGCGCTCATTGCGTTTGCCGCCGACCAGGCGACCGGTACGGTTACCTGGAATTTTGGAACCGTGATTACGGACGAGGAAGACGACACTCCGGGCGGAGGAGTCAAGAATCCCCAAATCGTCATTAATTACGTAGCCCGCATAGACAACGTTGCGGACAACCAGGCCGGAACCGCCCACGAAAACCTGGGCACGGTCACCTACGATAACGGCGAAACCGCAGCGACCACTACAATCAACGCGGGCGCAGTCCCCTTTACGGTTCTTGAACCCCAGCTTACGGTGACCAAGGAAGGCCGGAACATCACCCGGGGCGACGGAGACTTCTCCTCCATGACAGCCCCGGACGCAGGCGACATCCTGGAATTCCGGGTTACCATTGCAAACGGTAATACCAACGCCTTCACGGCTTACGATATCAACATCCAGGACTCCCTGCCCGAAGGCCTGGCCCTTACGGCCGATCTTCCTGTCGGCGATGTCTCCACCGCCCCGGACGTAACAGGCGACGGAACCGCCGGAAACGCCGAGACCCTGGTTTGGGGCCGCACCCAGGCAACGCCCTTGAGCATCGACCTTGCCGCTGACTCCTCCATGCAGTTCACCTATCAGGTGGAGGTGCTTGGTTTTGTGGAGCCGGGCCAGGAATTCGCCAATACCGTGGATATCGACTGGACCTCCCTGTCCGGCGCAAATGCTGACGAACGGGACGGCGCCGGCGGCGTGGATGACTATACGGATTCCGATTCGTTCACAACGACCAATAGAGACGACACCACATTCGCCAAAGCCCGCACCTCCGACACATACGGCCCGGGCGACAACGACGTGCGCATAGGCGATTTGGTCACCTTCACCCTGACCATCGGCCTGACCGAAGGCGTGACAAGCAGCCTGGTTGTGGAAGACGCTCTTCCGGCAGGCCTGGCTTTTTACGACACCGTGTCCCTGAACGGCGACGCGGCGGCGCCTTATTCCAGCGCGAACAACTTTACTTATACCGATATTCCGTCCGGCGATACGCCTGCTACCGGACAGACCGGAACCGTGGCATGGACCATGGGCGACGTGACCAACGCCAACGCCAACACGGCGGGCGTGGATACCTTCACCATTGTGTATCGGGCCAGGATAGCCGACGCAGTGGGCTTCGGGCTCACGCCGTCCACCCAGACCGTGTCCAACGCTGCGGATCTGAACTATGTGGAGTACGATAACTCGGCCCAGCAGTTAAGCGATTCCGTCAGCCTAGACATTGTGCAGCCGGTTCTGGAATCCACCAAAGCCCTGGCGGTGGGGCAGACCGAACTGGTCAATCCCTCGGGAACCGTTTCGTACGAAATTACCATCACCAACACCGGCGACGCCGCAGCCTATAACACGGTGGTCGCGGACACCCTGCCCGCAGGCATGAGGATGACGGCGCCGGCTTTTGTTTCGGCAACCTTGGGCGGAGCGCCGGTCGCCCTGGCGCCGCTTAGCTTTAACGCGGCCGCCGGATCGGTCTCCTGGACCCTTTCGGACGCCCAGGCCATCCTGCCCGGCGAGAGCCTGGTGATCGAATACCAGGCGACCGTGGACGATCGCGTGAAAGCCGGAACCGAACTGACCAACCAGGCCGGCGTGGTTTCCTGTTTTTCCAAGGAGAGCGCAGACCCGGACGAAAGAAGGCAATATCCCGCTTCCGCCAAGTCGTCCGCCACGGTCACCGTGTTCGGCATGCTGTTTACGCCCAATCACGAGCAGACCACCCAGGCCGGAACGAGCATCCATTACATCCACCAGGTGGACGTTTACGCAGCCGGAACCACGGCGGATCTGTCCTTCAGCTCAGTTTCCTCCCAGGGGCTTGTCTGGACCGTTTACTACGACACCAACGGCTCGGGCGCGCTGGACGCAGGAGACGCCAGATACACCAACGGAACTTCCTTTGCCACCGGAGAATACACCTTCTTCATGCGCACGGTGGTTCCCAACCAGGTGACTGACGGCTGGAGCGACACGACGGTTTTCACAGCCAGCCTGCAATCCGGTCCCAATATCCAAACCCGCACTGTAACCGACATCACCCGGGTGGTTCTGACCGGCGATGAGGGCGCGGGCGAGGTCACGGCGGCCAAAGAAGCCGCCATCGACACGGATTGCGACGGCGATTTGTCGGACGAACTGGTCATTGACGCAACCTACGAAATTTTGAAAGACGCCGAGCCCGGAGAATGCGCGATATACCGCATTACCTTCGCCAATCAGGGCACGGGAACCATAACCAACGTAAAGGTAGTGGACGACGTGGTGGATTACTCCACCTACGTGGGAGGGTCCGCCGAATTTGAAAACACCCCGGCGGGCCTTACGGAAACGGCAATCACAGAGCCTGCCGGCGGCGCCATGGGCACAGTGACCTGGACCTATGGCGGAAGCCTGGAACCGGGCCTGTCCGGCAGCGTGAAATACACCGTAAAAATTGATGAATAAAGGCGGCGAAAGTCCATGAAGCAAAAAATCACCCAGCAGCGTCGAATACAACGGGCATGGCTCCATGCCTCGGCCCTGGTGTTTTTGGTTGTCATGGGCCTGGGCCTCGCCCTGGCTGCAATGCCTGACGCGGGAACGAAAATCGTAAACCAGGGCTCTGTATTTTATACGGACGAAAACGGCGAGGACCGCCAGGCTTCAACCAACCTGGTGACCCTGACCATCAGGCAGGTCTATGCGGCGAGCCTGGAAGGCGACCGTTCCGCCTACGCCTCTCCGGACGGAGAAGCCCTGATGTTCCACACCCTCACTAACGAGGGCAACGGCCAGGACGTCTACTGCGTTTCCGTGGCGGAAGCCGCCGGAGACTCGGGCGACTTTGAACGGCTTCAGGTGGTTTTGGATGAAAATCAGAACGGCGCCGTGGATGACGACGAGGAAGTTCTGCACATTTCCGGCCAGGCCGGATACGGAACCGTTACCCTGGATAGGGGCTCTGCGGCTTCCTTAATCCTGGTGGGCAAGGTTCCCTTCGGCGCCGTGGACGCCCAGAATTACGGCGCTGTGCTGACTGTCCAGGCCCAGGAAGGGACCGGCGCCTGCCAGAACGGCGGGGTGACGGACGGCGGCGCCAACGCGGACGCCTCCGGCGACACCAACCAGGATACGGTTATCATCACCAACGACGGCGTCCTGTCCATCACAAAAACCTCGGTCTACCAGGAAAACGGGGCAGGTACAGCTGACGACACAATCCTGTACACGGTCCAAATCGAAAACCAGGGCGCCAATGACGCCAAGGACATTGCGGTGACCGATGACCTCCCCACCGGGACGGCTTACCAGGACGCCTCTTTGGCGGTAAACGGCGACTGGACGACCAACGCCGGGGACGACGGAAACGACGGATTGGACGGCCAGGAGCCCACCCACGACGCAGCGGTTCCCGGAACCATATCCGGCTTGATCGACCTGCTTCCTGCAGGCGATTCCGTGAGCTTTTCCTATGTGACGGACCTGGACGACGATCTGGAAGGCGGCGCCCTGATAAAGAACTTTGCAACCTGCCAGGGCGACCTGGATAACGACCCTTTAACCACAGAGCCGGAAGTCAAGTCAAACACCACGGAAGACGTTTTTCCTGCGGTCTACGGCGTTGAAATTGCCGACACCGGCGCAGGCGCTTTGGCGGGAGTAAACGACGGCGGAGACGACGACGCGGCCAACGACAGCCAGTTGGTGGATCAGGCCGATCAGGGCGAGTCCGTCATCTTCACAAATATCGTCACCAACCAGGGCAACCTGGAGGACAGCTTCAACCTGGCCGTCACTGCAACCGGTTTTCCCGCCGGGACCGTTTTTGTGTTCTACAATGCTTCGGGCGAAGTCCGGCTTTTGGATACAAACGGCGACGGAACTATCGACACCGGCCCCGTGGCTTCGGGCGCCTCGGTCAATGTAATTGTCAAAGCAGTGCTTCCCTCTTCCGCCTCATTAGGCGGGCCTTACACTGCAACGGTTACTGCGACCTCAGCCCTGGATCCCTCTGGCTTGCCGGCCGCGGACACGGTCACGGAAACCCTGACGACCATCGTTTCCAACATCGTGGATATCGCCAACAGCAACCCGGCGCCCGGCTTCAACGACGGCGGGGTTGCCAATGCCGACACGCCTCCGGCTGTGGTCAACTCCCTTTCCGCGGTTCCGGGGCAAACCGTCATCTTCACCTTGTATGCCGCCAACGAAGGCAGCTTTCAGGACGATTACGAACTTTCCGCCTGGGCCGACGTAACAGGCTCCGTAGCGCTTCCCGACGACATCCAGGTGGAATTCACCCTGCCTGCAGGGGAAACCGTCACCCACACCGGCCCCCTGGATTCCGGCGAGGTTTTTTCCTACTACGCCAAGGTCACCTCATCCCAGGACCGGGTCACGGGAGCGGTCACCATATTTTTTATGGTCAAATCGCCCGTCACCCTGGCCCAGGACGTTAAGGCGGACCAGCTTGTGGTGGCGACGGACGAAAGCATTGCTCTAAGCCCCAATCAGCGTGCGCCCATCTATCCAGGTTCGGTGGTTCATTACGTCCATTTGCTTCAGAACACGGGCAATACCCAGGAAGACGTAACCGTTTATGTGGAAAGCCAATCCCACCTGAGGAATGAACTGGAATACCCCACGGCCGCCCTGGGCTCCGAGGTTACCGCCTGGACCAAGACGGAAAACCTGAACATCGGCGACAACGTGGTGATTTACGATTCAAGCGCCGCCTCATGGATATCCGTCGCCTTGGTGGACGACGGCTCCGGCGGCCTGGCCATTCCCATGGACCCGGGCGATCACACCAATATCCGGGTGCGCGTCCAGGCTACGCTTAACGAGGTGGAGTTCACCCGCGACCTGCTGGTCCTGAGGGCCGATGTGGCTGTGGGCTCTGCAACAGCCAGTGTGCTGGATATCACCACCGTCAACGGAACTCAACTGACCATCACAAAAACCGGCGCCGTGGATAACAATTGCGACGGAACGCCGGACACGGTCTTTGGCACCGGAACCCTGGAAGCGCTTCCCGGCGAATGCGTGATCTGGAAGCTGGAAGTGATCAACCTGGGCCAAGAGCCCATCTGTCAGGTGGAGGTGCATGACGGCGCCGTGGCGTTCACCACCCTGGACGGGGCGCCGGCCATTATCTCCGAGCCCGCTCCCGGCGGAACAGGAAGCTGTGTAGTGAACGGCCAGGACTTTGATTGCACCGTAGGAAATCCCTACGACATTGATAACAACGGCGGGAGCGAATCTTTTTGCCTCCAGCCCGGAGAACAGGCGGAAATCCGTTTCCGCGTAAAGGTGGAATAATAAACCATGATCCGCTTTGTCAGGAGTTTTGCCATGCGCAAACAAATATCCAAAAGGACCCTCGCCCTGACGGCGTTGGCGATCTTGGCTATGTGCGCAACTGCTTTTGCAGGCCCTTTGGAAAGCCTGATGGAAACCCTTTTGGTGACAAAAGACGCCAAGGGCGCCGAGGTCCTCAAAAAAACCGACGCCGCTTATCCCGGAGACATTGTTGAGTACCGCACGACCTACCGGAATACCGGCGACTCGGCCCTGAGCGGTTTGGTGGTGCAGGTTCCCGTGCCTCCCAATACGACCTACGTGGCCGGTTCGGCGACGTCCCTGGTCGTCCATGATCTTTTGATCAGCATTGACGGCGGATCGACCTGGGATGAAGAGCCCGTCAAACGCATGCGCCAAGGCGAGGACGGAGTAAAAAAGGAAATCATTATCGGTCCCGAAGAATACACGCACATCCGTTGGGTTCCCAAAAGCGTGATCCAGCCTGGCGAAGTGCAGGTGTTTCGGTGTCGTGTGAAAATCTCATAAATAAAAATGCTAACTTTTAATCCCGGCCTCCTGCCAAGGCCCGGGATTTTGCGCCAAAAAACCTTATTACACTACTGGAGGATGTTATGAAAACCTGGAACTCTAACCGGCAAATTAGCTGGAAAACCGTATTTGCGGTTTTGTTGGCATTGTGCGTCCTGCCGGGCGTTGCTTTGGCGACTGGAACTAGCGCGGGGGAGCGCATTCAGAACCAGGCTACTGCAACTTACGTGGATGCAAACCTGAACGCCCAGACGGCCCAGTCCAATATTGCGACCGTGGAAGTCGGGCAGGTTTATTCCGCCACTTTGGCTGAAGACCGCTCTCTTTACGCGGCTTCCGGCCAGTCCGTAAACTTTTCTCACGTTTTGGCAAACACCGGCAACGGAGAAGACACCTACACCATCGCCCTGGCCCAAGGCATTTCCGGCGGCGACGACCTCGATTTTGACAACCTGGCCGTGTACATCGACCAGAACGGGGACGGCGTGGCCACCGCCGGTGAAACCCTGATAACCAACGGCGGCGGAACCGGCACGGTAACCCTGCAGGCCGACAGCCAGTTGGACCTGGTCGTGCTGGCCAAACTGCCCACCTCCACACCCGGCCAGACCGCCGGCGCCACCCTGACTGTAACGCCCACCAGCGGAATCGTTGACGATCTCACCGCAGGCAACGGCGTGGATACCCTGGACGGCACCAACGAAGACCTGGCAACCGTGACTGACAACGCGGTCCTGAACGTCAACAAGTCTTCCACGTACAACGACGGGGGCACCGACTCCATCGTGGACGATACGGTCACCTTTGTGGTCACCATCACCAACACCGGCCCGGTGGCGGCTTACGACGTGGAAATTCAGGACGCCCTGGATCTCACGGTGTTTGACGTAACCGATGTGACCGACATCGTAATCAACGCTACCGAGGGCGACTACGAAGACACCGTCGCAGACCCCGCGGAAGGTACGGCCAACACAGACACTATCAACGGCTTTGACCCCATTGCAGTCAATGACGCCAATAACGACGCCACAACAGGCGATTTTGGCGTGCGCGGCCATGACGACGTGTTGAACGCCGACGAGACGATTTCTTTCACCTACACGGTTCCCGTCATAGCAACCTTGCCCGCCGGAACCCTGCTCCGGAACTCCGTGAACATCCTGGGCGACAAAAATGACGACGGCGATGACGATGACGACGGTGAAGACGTCACCTCCAACATCACCACCCAGATCGTTCCGCAGGTGTACGGCGTGACCGTGACGGATACAGGCGTTAACGGAGCCGCCGGCGTAAATGACGGCGGCGACGACGACAGCCTGCCCAACGACACCCAACAGGTGAACACCGCCGCTTCCGGCGAGCAGGTTCTGTTCAAGAACATCATTACCAACAACGGCAACGGAACCGACATCTTTGAACTGACCGCAGTGAACGGCAATTTCCCCGCAGGCACCGTTTTCAGTTTCTGGCAGGCCGACGGAACCACCGCCCTCCTGGACACCAATGACGACGGCGCCGTGGACACGGGCCCCATGATCGCAGGCGAAGTAAAAACCATTATGATCAAAGCCCAGTTGCCCGCAGGCGCTTATGACGGCGACGGAACCAACGCAGGCTCCTTTACCGCTACGGTGGCCGCAACTTCCGAAGGCGACGCAAACATTTCTGACGATGCAACCGAGGAACTGCTCACCATTACCGCTCCCAGGGTCGACCTTTCCAACGAAGCAGCGGTTGGCGCCAGCACTCCTGACGGAAACCCCCTCAGCAACGAGGACGCATACACGGTCGTGGGCAGCGAATCTCCCACCACCACGTATAATGCCGCCCCCGGCGCGGCCGTGAACATCCCGCTGACCATCCAGAACGACTCCGGCGTGCCGGACTCCTTCCAGCTTACCGCAGGCGCAAGCTGGAACGGCGCCGTCCTGGGCGGAATGCCCACGGGTTGGTCCTATGTGTTTAAAAGCACGGCAGGCAACACCATCACCACCACGCCGGCGGTCTCCCCGGGCGGAAGCTACTCCTTTTATTTAAGGGTGACGGTTCCTTCCACCGCCGTGTTCGCTCTGGCCGATTACTCCTCGGACTTTGACGGTGACGCAACGGTTGAAACCATTGACGGGTCCTCTCCGGCTGACGGCGACGGCGACTACCCCGTCTTCATCCGGGTCGTCTCCACCAATACGGGCGCTTCGGATATCAAGCTGGACGCCATTGACGTGTCCGATTCTGAAAAGGTCACCCTGCAGGCCAACCAGACCGGCCAGATTCAGCCCGGCGGCTCCATCGCCTATCCTCATACCTTGAGGAACGACGGCAACACCGTGGAAGCCTTCACCCTGTCCGCCGTAAACAGCCTGAGCGCCTCCGGTTGGGGCAACAACATCCTGGTGGATACCACGGGCGACGGCTCCGGCAATAAGCCCTTCTCCACCCTGGCCATTACGGACAGCGTGTTCTACACGGACGCCGCCGGCGCATATGTTTCCCAGGTGTTCGGCCAGACTGTGGCCAACAGCCTGGTTTTCGCTCCGGGTGAAAAACTTGGCCTCTCTGTTCTGGAATTCGCGCCCTCAAGCGCCCCGGACGGAACCCTGGACATCCTGACCATCACCGCCACTTACAACGCAGGCGCCTCCAAGGTCGTGAACATTGACCAGACCACAGTTATCCAAGGCCAGATTCGTCTGTCCAAGACCGTGGCCGTGGATGCGACATGCAACGGCGTGGCCGACGAAGCCTTTGCTGTGGAAGCGGCCTCCAAGGCCAATCCCGAAGAGTGCGTGTGCTGGCGTCTGGTTGTCACCAATGAAGGTACGGCTGCGGCTGACGACGTGGTCATCTACGACACCGTACCTGCTTTCAGCGACTACGTGCCCGGCTCCATGCTGAGCGGCGCAGGCGACTTCGGAACCACTGCCAACCCAGGCGCTTCCCTCATCGCCCATACGGACGCTGACGACGCGGAAGCCCGCCCGGACGGCTACAACGCCAAGGTGGTCGGCGACAGCATCACCTTTGAACTCGGAACCATTGCTTCCGGCGCATCCGTTACTCTGCAGTTCCAGACCAAGGTGCAGTAGCGGATCGGACGCACAGGTTCTTGTGACATCCTCCTGCGTGCAATCGGGAGTGTGTTTTGAGGTTTTCAAGGCGCAAACCAACGGGAGTCCGGCCGGTCAAACGGCCGGCCGGAACCCCGACAAATTTTAAAGCCGAGGCAGGGGGCTTCCCCGGCCAAGGCAAGGGTATAGGGTACATGATCCGGCATAAGTTTTTACAAATAGTTGTGGCCGTCCTGGCGTTGCTCCTGGCAGCAGCTCCGCCGTTATGGGCCGTCACTCCAGCCGGCGTACTCATTACCAACCAGGCGACCGCAACGTATTTTGATACGGGCAAGGAAATCGCCGGCAAAACATTGTCCAATATTTCCCTGGTCACAGTAGGGAACTTGTACGCCTTATCTTTGGAAGCGGATCAAAATCAGGACGCGGCGGCTGGGCAATATATCAACTTTCAACATACCTTAACAAACACCGGCAACACGGCCGATACTTATAGCTTAAGCTATGCCAACCAGCCCGGAGACGACTTTGACTTCGACACGGTGACCATCGCCCTGGATACAAATCAAAACGGGCTGATAGACGATGGTGAGCCTGAGATAACCGAAACCGATCTCATTCCGGCGGGCGAATCCATTTATCTAATCTTGGGCGGCAGCGTCCCGAGCACGTACGTGGCCGGCCAGACCGGAGCTATTGTCATTACCGCTCAAAGTCAGACGGAGGCCGCTGTTTCCAGCAGTAACACGGATACCGCAACCCTTAACTCCAATGAGGCGGTTTTTCAGTTTTCCAAAAACAGCGACCCGGAATGCGACGAAGCCGTACATCCAGGTGAGGATATCACCTACTCCATCACCCTGACCAATGTGGGGGGCGCTGCTCCGGACTTTCGGGATATCGTGGTGGACGGCGTTATTGAAACAGGCTTTTTGGTGGAAGACCCCCTGCCGCCCAATGTGGTCGTCGCCCTGGACGTCGATGCCCTGGCGGCGCCTGTTGGCTCCAAAGTGCTGGCAAAGTTGTCCGGCTCGGGCGTCAATGATTGGATTGCCCTTTCCAACGCAACCGAAGACGATTTGATTGAACGGGTTGGCGTATTGTTCCCCGACACAGCTTTGGGATCCAACGAAAGCGCTTCCTGGCAGTTTACCGTAAGGGTAATAAGCGAAATCACCCCCGGAACCACGATTATCAATCAAGCTGAGATCGACAAGGACGGCGACGGCTTTAAGGATTTGTACTCCAATGAGACCTGCAATACTCTTGAGGAAGGCGTGGAAGACGATCCGGAAGCGGAGAACGAAGCTGTTATCAGGTTCCTGGAACCGGTTTACTCCTTGAGACTCAATTCCACGCCCCCGGATTTTGAGGACGATGACGATTACCAGGACGCCGGACTGTATCGGCTGTCCTCATATCCCACCTACGATGAGGTTCGGGACGGCGTGTATCTGGAGGTTCATTCCTCCAGCCTGAACACCAGCCCGGTGGCTGCAGACGTGATTGTGGTGTACGTGGTTTCCATGCTGACCGGCGACGACATTTACATCCAACTGGAGGAAACCGGCCCCAACACAGGCGTCTTCCGCTCCAGGGTTCCCATAACGCTGGATGCGGACCAGACCTCCGGCGGAGGAACCTGCTCCGCGGCCAACGCGGGCGGATGCGTGCTGCAAAGCACGTCCCGCGACACCTTGCGGGCCACTATCGAAGATCCCGGCACAGGATTCGTCTTGGTGGACGCGGCGACCGTAGACCCCCTGGGCGTGGTTTTCGATTCCGTTACTTTGGACCCGGTGGCGAACGCAATCGTATCCATCCGCACTTCGGACGGTCAACTCGCATTGGACCCGGATACGGGCGGCGCCTCTGTAATTGAACCCCAACTGACCGGTTCGGACGGCGAGTACCAGTTCCCAAGGGTCTATCCCGGAACTTACTATATCCATGTGCGGCCGCCCGAAGGCCTTAATTTTCCGTCCGTCACCCCGGCCCACACCTTTGCGGGCCAATACACGGTTAACGCGTATTCCTACGGCCAGAACGGTTGGCAAAGAACGCCCAATTCCGGCGAATTCACCCTGGCGGCCGGAGATCCGGCCCTGATCGTGGACATTCCGCTCGACCCCGACAACGACGGCCGCTTTGTGCTGGAAAAAACCACCACGGATTCTTCGGTCCAGGTGGGCGACTTTGTGCCTTACACCCTGACGGTGAGGAACAACGCCGGCGCCAAGCTGTTTGATACCACTGTACGCGACGAAATCCCCTACGGCTTTAAATACGTGCGGGGCAGCACTAAATACGACGGCGAAAAAGCCGGCGACCCCACAGGCGAAAAAGGCCCGGTGCTAGTGTTTGACGTCGGAACCCTCGCCGACGGCCAAGCCGTGGAAATAACCTATGTGCTCATGGTGACGCCCGGCGGACTGGATTCCGACGGCGTCAATAAGGCTCAGGCTTTTACGGTCACCGGCCGGGGCGTCAAGTTCAACTCCGTCAAGGTCCGGGCCATGGTGGACATTGAGCAGGACGGGCTGTTCTCGGATCGCGCCATCCTGTTCGGTACGGTTTTCGTGGATAAAAACGAAAACAAAATCAAGGACGAAGACGAATTGGCCGTAGGCGGCGTCAGGATTTATCTGGAAGACGGAACCTGGGCCATCACCGACGAAAAAGGCCAGTACTCCATTTACGGACTTAAGCCCGGCAATCATGTGGTCAAGCCCGACCCCATCACTTTGCCCAAGGGCATGAAGCTGTCGGCCATTGACAACCGCTTTGCCAAAGACGCCGATTCCCGGTTTGCGGATCTGGTGGAAGGCGATTTCCACAGGGCGGATTTTGCACTCCTTCCGCCGGAGGAAAACGCCGAGGCTCTATACGAGGCTATTGAAAAACGCAACGCATCCCTGGACGACTCCTGGGTGTACGAAGCGGCTGTGGAGTTTGACGGTACGGTCTTTGACGATACGGAATACGAAAAAGACCACACGCCGGCAAGCGCGGACGGCGATATATCCTCCGGCGTCGCCTATCCGGCCGACAAGGCCCTGTCCGATCCCGCAGCGGGGGCGCCCAAGGTGGAGGCCTCTGAAACGGCTCAGCCCGTTTCCAAGGCCATGCCCAAGGTCGAGGACGTTGCAAGGCAGGCCACCGCGCAGCAAGCCAAGGAAGGCGCGTTTATATGGCCTGCCGGCGAGGTCGCACGAGACGGCCGGTTTATGGTTGTCATCCCCAAGGGAATCGTTCCTGTGCTTAGCGTAAACGGCAAGGAAGTTCCGTCCAATAAGTTGGGCGAGCAGGTTTTGAATAAGGCAACGCGGGCTCAGGTGCTGGCCTGGTACGGCGTACCCCTGGAGCCGGGCCCTTGTGAAGTGACGGTCTCGGGCAAGGATATGTTCGGCAACCTGAGGACCCTGGCCCAAAAGACGTTCGCCCATCCCGGGCCGCCCAAGACCCTGAGAATCGTCCCTTCCGCATCCAGCATTCCCGCAGACGGCGGCAAGTCCTCCCTGCCCGTTGAAGTCCAGATCAACGACAAGGACGGCATAGGCGTGTTGGGCGTGCATTTCGTCACCGTGGAGGCCTCCGACGGACGATTCCTGGAGCCTGACATCCAGTCCAAGGAGCCGGGGCATCAGGTGCGTGTGGAAAACGGCCGGGCCATGCTTCATCTGCAAAGCAGTTTCAGGGCGGGCGAGGTGGATCTGGCCGCTACGGCCGGGACTGGGTTGAAGGATAAAACCCAGGTGAGATTCGCCGCGCCGCTCAGGCCTATTGTGGCGGCAGGTTTGGTGGATTTTTCCGTGCATTTCAACGATATCTCCGAGGAATCCATCCTGCCTACGGATCAGGCGGATTCTTTTGACGAAGAACTGGATTACCGGGGCCGGGGCGCGGTCTTCCTTAAAGGCAAGATAAAAGGCGACGTGCTTTTGACCCTGGCCTACGACTCGGACAAAGACGAAGACGAAACCCTGCTTCGGGACATCGACCCGGACGAATACTACCCCATTTACGGGGACGCCTCGGTGAAGGGCTACGACGCCCAAAGCCGCAGCGCGCTCTACGTACGCCTGGAAAAGAACAACAGCAGCGTCATGTGGGGCGACTTTCGCACGGATTACAACGAAAAAAGCCTGGCTCGGGTGGATCGCACCCTCACGGGCGCCAACGCCAATATCGAAGTGGGCGGAACCAAGGTTTCCGGCTTTTACGCAGAGCCCGACTACGAACGCAGGACCGAGGAAATCCGGGCCAACGGCACGGCGACCTTCTACCGCATCTCAGGCGCTCCCATTGAGGAAAACAGCGAAACCATCGAGATCATCACCCGCTCCAGGGATAATCCGGGCCTGATCATCAATACCGTGTCCATGACGCGCCTGGACGATTACCAGATCGACCCAATAAGCGGTTACATCACATTTCACGACGCCATCGCCTCTGTGGACGAGAATAACAATCCCCAGTACATCCGGATTTCTTACGATACGGAAGGCGGGGCCGAACGCCATGCCGTCTGGGGCGCCAGGGCGGAGCAGCAAATTACGGAAAACCTGTTCGTTGGCGGAACCCACACTCAGGACGAGCATCCCGAGGACGGCAGCCGGATTTCCTCCGGGTACGTCAAATACAAGATTAAAGACAAGCACGACGTGGAAGCGGAATACGCTCACATGGTGCATAAGAACGGAGATCCATCCGGCGACGCCATCCGCGTGGACATGGAAAACCAGTGGCACGACAAGTTCAGCACAAAGGCTGAATTCGTTACGGCGCAACCGGGGTTTGACAACTCCAGCGGCTCCGGTTCGGCCGGGCGTCAGGAATTGACCGCCGAAGCCGAATACCGGCCTTACACGCACACCACCGTCACCTTGGAAGGTCTGGAAAGCAAGGATCTCCAGGGCGAAGACGAACGGATTTCGGCAGGCCTGTTGGCGGAGCGCAAGTTCGGCCTGTGGCATACGGAAGCGGGCGGCCGGTTCATCCGCCAGATGGAGACCTCGGATACGGCGGAAGAGGACATATACACCTATCGCCTGGGCCTGGGCAGGGACTTCTATCTGCTTAAACGCAAGGGCCAGGCCGGTGTGTCATGGGAGCAGGACGTCTCCGACGCCAGCAGGCGCTCCCTGGAAGCCAACGCCGACTGGCAGGTGCACAAGATGGTCAAGCTCTACGCCAAGCAGGAGTTGATCAACAGCCTTTCCGGCGTCACCAGCCTGTCCAGCGACGTGGACCGTTCCACAACCACATTCGGCGTGTCCTCCGACTTCATGACCAATACCAAGGCCTACTCGGAATACCGCATCCGGGGCGGCTCAAGCGGCCGCGAGCAGGAAAGCGCCACGGGCATCCGCCGCACAATCGACCTGGAGCCGGGCTTGTCCTTCTCTCCCCAGTTGGAATACGTCAACACCCTGGACGGCGAGAACGCAGGCGACGCTTTCTCCGCCTCCATGGGCATGGTGGACAAGCGGGCCAAACACAGCAAAAAATCAGGCCGCCTGGAAACCCGCCTTGGCAAAGACAGCAATATGTACGGCGTACGCGCAGCCTGGGCGACCCGGTTTTCCGGAAACTGGACCGGCGCCGTTAAAGAGGAATTCAACATAGAATTGCCCGACGAAAGCCCGGACGTGCTTCGCCAGGCTCTGACCCTGGGGATCGCCCGTAGGCCTGTCACGACCAACAAGTACCATTGGATCGGAATGTACCAGTGGAAGGAATCCCGCAATGCAGACAGCGTGGAGTCCAAGCGCGCCCACATTGTGTCGTCCCACCACAACTATCAGGTCAGGGAAAACCTCATTCTTTCCGGCAGGTTGGCTGGAAAGTGGCAGCGAGTCATGCTTTTTGAGGATTACTACGAGTCCTTCACCTCTTTGGGCGGGCTTCGGTTGATTTTTGACATCACCGAATGGCTGGATTTTGATATTCACGGCGGCGCCCTCAATACGGACGGCGACTCCACTCGTTATTCCGGCGGCGCGGCGATTTTCTTCAACGCCTTCAAGAATGCGCGGCTGGGAGTGGGGTACAATTTCGCCGGGTTTACGGACGAGGATCTGGACGCGGAAAAGTACTACGCCGAAGGACTTTACTTCGGCCTGACCTACAAGTTCGACGAATCCTTGTTTGAATGGCTGGCGCCGGACGAAGATTAGGTTTACATCGGGCTGTTTCGCCCGTTGCATATATTTTTCCTGTGGAAAGATATCAAAAGGGGATGGAAAAGCCCCGGGGCCTTGGGCCTCGGGGCTTTTCCTATTCAAGGGAGAGAGTGTGAGCCTGTTTTTTACGGATAGGCTAATCCGCTGACAAATATTTAAGCCGGATTGTTGAAATCCGGAGCGCTTTTCTTAAGCATGCCGTATCCGCCCTGGATGTTGACGGTATCCGTAATTCCATGACTGGCCAGAAGGCACTGCGCTTCGTAGGATCTGGGCCCTGTGTCGCAAATCAGGCACAACTGGCCGGACCCGTTTCCGTTTCCGTTGATTTCGCTGATCCGGGCGGCAAGCTGGTCCTGAGGGATGTTGACCCACCTGTCGCCGAACCGTTCCACAAAAGCCTGGGATTCGGGCTTGCCCCGAACGTCCAGCACGTGCGCCTTAGCCTCGTCAAAGAGCTTCAGAAAATCCGCTACATCAATAGGTTTGTTTTTGCCCTTTAGAATGTTATCCAACGCATTGCCAGCGTTGTTGACAATGTCCATGGCCGAGGCAAAGGGCGGCGCATAAGTGACTTCCAACGCCGTAATGTCCGAAACGTCCGGGCCGAACGGCAATACCGCGGACACGGCGTCCACCCGGGCTTTTACGGCGTCTCCGTTATGCCCCACTGCCTCCACCCCAAGCACCTTGCGGGTGGTTTTATCCGCAATGAGCTTCATGTACATCAATTGGTTGGTGGGATAAAAATGGGCGCGATCCGCCTGCACCACCACGGCGTGGACCGGGTCGAATCCGGCGTCTTTGGCCTGGGCGACGGTCAGGCCGGCCGAGGCCACGCCCATCTCGAAGGCTTTGAGGCAAAAGGCGCCGACGCTGCCTTTAAACTGGGCGTTTCCGCCGGCGATGTTCGTGCCGATCACCCGGCCTTCCCGGTTGGCCAAGGAGCCGAAGGCCATGGGGACTTTCTGTCCGCTGATCAAATGGGTCAGCTCAATGCAGTCGCCTCCGGCGAAAATATTCGGGTCCGAAGTGCGCAAGGTGTTGTCCACCAGAATGCCGCCATGCGGCCCGATGGCCAGCCCGGCTTTTGCCGCCAAATCAGCGTTAGGCCTGACCCCGACAGCCAGCACGACCAACTGGCACGGGATATCCCGCTTGTTGGTTTTGACGCCTTCCACGCCGGTTTCGGGCGTTCCCACAATCTGGGTTACGGATTCGCCCAGAAGAATTCTGACGTCGTGCTCCTCCATGTGGTTCTTCACAATCAGGCCCATGTCCGGCCCGATAGCCATGGGAAGCAAATGCTCCATCATCTCCACCAGGGTGGTTTCCACGCCCCACAGGTCGGCCAGGGCTTCCGCCATTTCCACGCCGATGGCGCCGCCGCCGATGACGACAGCAGACTCCACCTGGCCCTTGGAGATTTTTTCCTTAATCTCTTTGGCGTTATGCAGATTGGCCACCACAGACACGCCGGGCAGGTCTGCGCCGGGAATAGGCGGTACAACCGGGTTGGCCCCAGTCGCCAGAACCAGCTTGTCATATTCCAGCGTTTTTTCTTCGCCGGTTGCCCGGTTGCGCACGCTGACGGTCTTGCCTTTTCGGTCTATATCCGTCACTTCCGTCTGGCTGAGCACGTTCACGCCTTTGACGGTCTCGAAAAAACGATCGTCGCGAATGGCGTGGGAGCTGGTGGAGTACAAGCCTTCCAGGTCGGCTACGTCACCGCCGACATAATAGGGAATGCCGCAGCCGCCGTAGGAAATCAGATTATCGCGATCTATCAGGGTGACATGGGCGGACGGGTCCAGGCGCCTTAAACGGCAAGCCACCTTGGGTCCTAAAGCCACGGCCCCTATGATTAAAACTTTTTGTCCCATGTTAAATCACCTTCTTTCTTACAGGCTGATAACGGCGCTTTCGCAGGAAAGCCGAATCAGTTCCGTAGCAGGAGCCATTTTGGCGCCTTCGATCAGATCTTCTTCTGCAATGCGGCGAGCCTTGGCGCAAGGCGTGCAAACCAGAATAGGCACTTCGTGAGCCTGCAGGTAGGTCAACAGATCATCGGCCACATCGCCGGTAGCAGCCCGCACGTGCTCGATCAGGCCTTCTTTCGCCAGATACACCGCTTCATCCAGCAGAAACATGGTCACTTCCTTGCCTTCTTTATGGGCGACGGTGGCCAGATGAAAACCGCGGGTGGAACGGTTGGTGTTATTGGTGCCGCAGGAAAGAGCGATAAGAACTTTGTTGGTCATGGCTTGGTTTCCTTTCATTATAGGCTCGGGCGCCTGTTTAAAGTTTTCGGATGACAGTCCTGTATCCGTTTCCATTCTGGTAATTATCCTCAACGGAGACCACTTCGAACCGTCCGGCCGGAAGTATGGTACGGATATCCGACGCAGGGTCCGCATCATTGCAGATGATCTCCATGGACTCCCCGGATTGCATCTTGTGGAAATGATTGGTCGCCTGAAGCAAGGAAAGCGGTATGATCGTGTTTCTTAAATCAAATTGTTTCATCATGCGTTCAGGCCCCTTTATGCTTTGCCTTGTCCAAAAGTCATCCTCCTTATTGGCAAATTTGGCGCCAGAAAGCTAAAAAGATCGCAATAGAAAATGTAAGTACTTGAATTTATGTTTTATTCAATGAATTTCGTGGCTTGGCATATTGCTATGCAGGCAGAATCTTCTGGCTGTATAGGCCCTAATGTGTTAACTTGTTAAACATAATATGTGTTAATTTACTTAACATAGGTGAACATATGAACAGCTCAGACCTGAACCTTTATTGGAAAACCGTGGTGGACACCATCCAGGACGGCGTGATGATCGTCAGCCCGGAAGGGACCATCGTGTCGGTAAACAAGGGATTCGAAACCATCACCGGCTACTCTCAAAGCGAAGTCCTTGGGCAGTCCTGCGCCTTGCTGGGGTGCAGTTCGTGCGAAATCGCCAGAAACGCGGAAGGCTGCCACTGGTGCGTGATGTTCAAGCACGGCAGGCTCCGGAGGCAGCGTTGCGCCCTGATACGCAAGGACGGCATTCCGGTCCAGATTGTTAAAAACGCCTCCGTGCTCAAAGACGGCGAAGGGCAGATTATCGGCGCGGTGGAAACCATCACGGACATCACCGACCTGACGACCAAGGAAAGCCTGATTGCTTCCTATCGTCAGGAGTTGGACGCCCAGGACCGGTTTTACGGCATGATCGGAGCTTCCGCGCCCATGCAGGCCTTGTTTGAATTGATTCGCAACGCCGGCCAGTCGGACGCACCGGTGATCATCTTTGGAGAAAGCGGCGCCGGCAAGGAATTGATCGCAAAAGCCATCCACGAAGCCGGGTCTCGCAGCCAGTTCCCCTATATTAAGGTTAATTGCGCAGCCCTGAACGAATCGTTGTTGGAAAGCGAGTTGTTCGGGCATGTGAAAGGGTCGTTCACGGGTGCGCACAGGGATCGGGAAGGGCGGTTCGAGGCGGCGGATAAAGGGGATATCTTTCTGGACGAAATCGGGGATTTGCCCCTGTCCACCCAGGTGAAGCTCTTGCGGGTATTGGAGGAAAAGGTGGTGGAAAGGGTGGGGGACCACAAGCCCATCCAGGTGGACGTGCGCATTATATCCGCCACCAACCGGGATTTGCAGGCCCTCATTGCCAAAGGCGAGTTCCGCGAGGATTTTTTCTACCGGATCAACGTCATTCCCTTGCGGGCTCCTTCGCTTCGGGAGCGCAAGGGGGATATTCCGCTCCTGGCCAGGTCTTTTTTCAACCGCATCCGCATGAAAAGCGGCAAGGACATCCATGGGATTTCCCGAGAGGCCATGGACGCCTTGGCCAATTACAACTGGCCGGGCAATGTGCGGGAGTTGAAAAGCGCCCTGGAGTTCGCCTTTGTCTCCTGCCATGAGGATTTGATCGAACCCCGGCATTTGCCCGCGCCCATAGCAGCGGAGCCGGAATGCGCACCGCCGCAGTCCGCGCCTGTATTAGACGGGGGGCAAGGCGGCGCCACATTGGATCAGGTTAAAAGAACACGCCTGATTGATGCCTTAACCTCAGCCAAGGGCAACCAATCCGAGGCGGCCAGAATTCTGGGAATCTCCCGCACCAGCGTCTGGGCCCAGGTCAAGCGCTATCAACTCAACCCGGCGGATTACGTTTAAAGGGGAAGAGTTGGGCGTTAGGCGGGCTTATCGGAGTCCAGGACGCCTCGAATCATGGAGGCCATTTCCTGTTTGACGATGGGCTTCATGAGAAAGCCCTTGACGCCGATGGCCGCCGCATTTTCCTTGTTAATGCGTTCGCTGAATCCGGTGCAAATAACAATGGGGATGTCAGGCCGTATTTTTTTCAGTTCCGCGGCGAGTTGGTCGCCGGTTAGGTGGGGCATGGCCATGTCGGAGATGACCATGTCATAGGAGTCTGATTCGGTTTTGAATTTTTCCAGGGCGTCCTGGCCGCTTAGTAGGACGGTCACCTTGTAGCCTAGCCGCTCCAGCATTACCTGCCCGATTCGCGCGATGGCGGGCTCGTCGTCCACCAGCAGGATGCGCTCATTCCCCCTGATTATTTCAGGCGTTGGTTTTACCTGCTCCACGGCGGCGGCTTCCTTTATCAGCG
The DNA here is from genome assembly GCF_000429905.1 of Desulfatibacillum aliphaticivorans DSM 15576. NCBI lineage: Bacteria > Pseudomonadati > Thermodesulfobacteriota > Desulfobacteria > Desulfobacterales > Desulfatibacillaceae > Desulfatibacillum > Desulfatibacillum aliphaticivorans. Next base: position 87,159 of record NZ_AUCT01000026.1, read on the forward strand.
GCAGATACACGCTAAAAGTCGAACCTGCGCCGGGCGATGTGTTTAGCTTGATTTCCCCACCGTACTCCTTGACGATCCCATAGGCGACCGCCAGCCCCAGGCCTGTGCCCTTGCCCAGTTCCTTGGTCGTAAAATAGGGGTCGAAAATTTTGTCCTTAACCTCGTTGGAAATGCCGACTCCGTTATCCTCGACGGTCACCAGAAGGTATCTTGCAGCCTTAGCTTCCTCCTGTATCAGGTCGGGCGGGCCGTCAACTTCTTGCAAGGAAAAGCTGATCCCGGCTGATGCGAAGATCGTTCAATGTTTTTTGATGCTCTGCGATTTCCTCCCTCAAGCGGTTGGAGGCGCTTTCCAGGTCCCTGGCGCTTTGCTCGGCCGCCGCATGGAATCGGCGTATCCCGCTGATCAACAGGGAGATGGCAATCGTGCAGACCGAGGTTAAAAATAAAAATGTGATGGTGGTGACTTTCCAGGCGTTAAAATCGTAGAGTTCGTTCAGGTTCCAATGAATGGTTCCGTTGTGCAGCAATATGCTAAAAACAAAAGCCAGGCAATATATCCCGGCCAGGGTGACAAAACCTGCACGGGTTCCCAATAACAGGGCGGCCAGAATGGCTGAGGCGAATAAGTAAATTCGCCAGGACCCTATGGGGCCAAGGGTCCTCAAGGCCACGAGCCCAAGAAAGAAGATCAAAAGAACTGTGAATATAGCTTTGACCTTATAAGGCACGGTTGGAGTGAAAAGCAGAAACGCCGCAAACCCGTAGCAGAAGACGTAAATGACCAGATTTATGGGCTGGCCTGTATCAATAGCCATTTTGACGCTGCTTATCAGTGCAGGCGCGCCGAAAAACAAGAGGCTGGCCAAAATTCCAAAAAGCAGCTTTTCGTTCCACTCCTGAATGGTTTTGGGGACGCGGGTGAACTTCTCCACTATTCCGGGAATGAATTGCATCAAAGTCTATCCGTTCGTCGTTCGCTTTAAATAAGCTCTCTGGTTCGGACGATGATTGCTGAAAAACATGCAGCAATTTGTGCATTATATGAAATCGATACCAATGTTATGGTTTATCGGAGGGGCTTAGGTCCAGCTTTTTCATGAAAACAGTAAAAAGACGCCGAGTCCGGCTTGTCTGGCAAACCGGACCCGGAGTAGTCGCGTTAAAAAAATTGTCAGCGAGTTGAAAAAGGGAAATTTAGGGCTTGACACGTGTGATACAATATACGCCTTTCCTTCTCAAGCAATTCTCATACGCAAGAAAAAATCGAACCCCTTTATACAGGCCGGAACTTGGGCAGGGTGCATTCTTCCGACACGTCGTCCCAATGCACCCGGACCGGCATATCGCACGCCAGGGATTCGTGGGGGCATTCCACGATATTGGTGATCAACATGGGGCCTTCCTCCAACTCCACAATGGCGACCACGTAAGGAACCTTGTCCGCAAATTCGGGGTGAAAGGGCTGGTGGTATATCACGTAGCTGTATATGGTTCCTTTGCCGCCCGACCGGACCATTTCCACTTCCCGGGAATGGCAATGGGGGCAGAGAATGCCCGGCGGCCACCGGATTTCTCCGCACGCGGCGCATTTTTGAAACAGCAGTTCATGATTCCGGCATCCCTCCCAAAAGGGCTTGGAGTCGGCGTCAGGCGTGGGCGTAAGATCGTTATATGACATGGCGGCTACCCCTTTCTGAAAACAATGCAGGCATGGGATTGGAGGATTCCCCCGTTATCGCTGGCCAGGATGATTTCGGGCGGCTTGGTATTGGTCTTGGGCCCTAACTGCCTGTCTCCGCATTGGCCGCGAAGCTGCATGACCGCTTCGGCAAAAGGAGTCAGGCCCATGAAATACGCCTCGGACAATTGCCCGCCCGAGGTGTTGACGGGTATGCTTCCTCCGGGCTCGATGGTTCCTCCCTTAAGCCAGTCTCCGCCTTCCCCGGGGCCGAAAAACCCGTAGTCCTGCAAGGTGATTTCCACGGTGTAGGAAAAGCAATCGTAAATTTGGCAGGCGTCTACGTCTTTCAGGCTGACGTCCGCCATTTTCAGGGCTTCCTTCCCGGCCTTTTTTGCGCCCGTAGGGCCGGCCATGTATCTTGCCTGGCCGATTTCATTGGAGGGGTTTTGCTGTCCCATGCCGGAAATCAAAACTGCGGGCTGCTTCAAATCCCTGGCGCGCTCCGCCGAGGTGACGATGACGGCCCTGCCGCCGTCGCTGACGAGGCAAATGTCCACCAGCCTAAAGGGATCGGCTACCATGGGGGCTTTGAAATAGTCTTCTTCCGCCAAAGGTTTTTTGCCCATGACGGAGATGGGGTTCAAGGCCGCCCATTTACGCTGTCCGGAGGCAATGCGTTGCCAGGTTTCCGGCCCGGTTCCGAACTCGTGCATGGCCCGTCTGGCCGCCAGGGCGTATCCGCCCACGGCCCCAAAATGGCCGAAGGCCGCCTCGTTCCGGGTCATCTGAAAGAGCATTTGGGCCATGCCGCCGCCCCACAGGGCGCTGTGGCCGTAGGTGATGACCACGTAGTTGCAAATCCCGGCGTCAAGCACGCCAACTGCGTGCTGTAAATGAATGCGGGATCAGTTGGCGTCCTGGCTCAGGTAGGACGGCTCAATGCCGAGATGCTGGGCGATATGTTGCGGGGTGACGTCCGGCTCGCCCGGGCAGGGGGGAAAGTGGCGATAGGCGATGAGGCCGTCAATGTCCTCTTTTTTTAAGCCTGCGTCTTTGATGGCGTTGGCCGTGGCTTCCAGATGAAAGCTCAACGACGTCCGGTCCGGGACCTTGCCTTGGGGCGTATACCCGACTCCCACAATGGCGTATTTGTCTTTCAAGCTCATAAGAAAAGTCCTTGGGTTAAGGTAATTTTTAAGAACAAAAAAGCGGGCGGGCTTTTTTATAGTACCCAAGGAGAGCGGAACAGGTCAAATACTCCATAAAAAGCAGGGCGTCGCTGGGTTCACATGGCCGCTCAGTCTTTGCAGTCATCTATGTATTCGATATCTTCCGACTCGCACCAGTCCATGGCTATTTTTTTTAAGGCCTGGTCTTTGAATTTGTACCAGTCCTCCTGCACTCCATGATGGTGGATGCCGTCCTTGAAACGGCGAAAGGCCCCTTTGCCCCCGATTGCATCGGAAAGATCCTCGGCGACCCTCTCGTCCTCCAGGGAGTCGATAAAATCCTCCATAATTCGGTACTCGTCAATTTCATACTTGTCAGGCAACTCGATAAAAGATTCTCCGTTTTCCAGGACCTTTTTTCCCAGTTCCACTTCTTCTTCCTGCCAATCAGGCGGGGCGCCGCCATCCTTTACAAGAGAGAACGCCTCATCGGAAACCATAAAAACCTTGCCGGTTTCCTTTTCCAGATAACTTGTCGCCTCATCGAAACTCATGGACATTTCATCAATGATCGCCTTTAGGCTCGCTTTTGCCGCCATAATAACCTCCTATGATGGAATTCCTTGATCTGATTACAGTAAGACAATGATATTTTGATTCTAAAGATTTTTTAAGCAGAGTCAAGATGGTTCGTCCAAATAAAAAGGGCGCCCTCCCTTGCGGGAAAGCGCCCTTGGACTTACTTAATCAGGCTGTAGCCTGGGAGGAATCTTACATCATTCCGCCCATTCCGCCCATGCCGCCCATTCCGCCGCCGGGCATTGCGGGCATGCCGCCGGCATTTTCGTCCGGCTTGTCGGCGATCATGGCTTCGGTGGTGAGCATGAGGCCGGCGATGCTGCAGGCGTTCTGCAGAGCCAGGCGGACCACCTTGGTGGGGTCGATGACGCCAGCTTCAATCAGGTCTTCGTAGGTGTCGGTGTCGGCATTGTAACCAAAGGAGCCTTCGGTGTTCTTGACCTTGTCCAGAACCACGGAGCCTTCCATGCCGGCGTTGTTGGCGATCATGCGAAGAGGAGCTTCCAGAGCGCGCATAACCACGCGGGCGCCAATTTTCTGCTCGCCGGTGATTTTCGCTTTGGCCACGGCGTCAATGGCGCGAACCAGAGCCACGCCGCCGCCGGGAACGATGCCTTCTTCAACCGCTGCGCGGGTGGCGTTCAGGGCGTCTTCCACGCGGGCTTTCTTTTCTTTCATTTCCACTTCGGTGGCTGCGCCGACGTTAATGACGGCCACGCCGCCGATCAGCTTGGCCAGACGTTCCTGCAGCTTCTCGCGGTCGTAATCGGAGGTGGTGTCGTCGATCTGAGCGCGGATCTGTTTGACGCGGCCTTCCAGGGCGCTGCGGGCGCCTGCGCCGTCAACGATGGTGGTGTTGTCTTTGTCAATGCTTACGCGTTTGCATTTGCCGAGGTCGGCCAGGGACATGTTTTCCAGCTTGATGCCCATGTCTTCAGAAACCACGGTGCCGCCGGTGAGGATGGCGATGTCTTCGAGCATGGCCTTGCGGCGGTCGCCGAAGCCGGGAGCCTTAACGGCTGCAATCTGCAGGGTGCCGCGGAGCCTGTTGACGACCAAAGTGGCCAGTGCTTCGCCTTCCACGTCTTCAGCAACGATCAGGAGGGGCTTGCCCATTTTTGCGGTTTGTTCCAGCAGGGGCAGCAGGTCCTTCATGTTGGAGATTTTTTTCTCGTGGATCAGGATGTAAGGATCTTCCAGGGAGCACACCATTTTTTCGGAATCGGTCACAAAGTAAGGGGAAATGTAACCGCGGTCGAACTGCATGCCTTCCACGACGTCCAGGGTGGTGTCCATGGATTTGGCTTCTTCCACCGTGATGACGCCTTCTTTGCCGACCTTGTTCATGGCCTCGGCGATGATGTTGCCGATGGTCTCGTCGGTGTTGGCGGAGATGGTGCCGACCTGGGCGATTTCGCGCTGTTCCTTGGTGGGCTTGGAAAGATTCATCAGGGATTTGACAGCCGCTTCGCAAGCCTTGTCAATGCCGCGTTTGATGGCCATGGGGTTGTTGCCCGCCACGACCAGCTTCATGCCTTCTTCGTAAATGGCGCGAGCAAGCACGGTGGCGGTGGTGGTTCCGTCGCCGGCGGTGTCGCTGGTCTTGGAAGCCACTTCCTTAACCATCTGAGCGCCCATGTTCTCGAACTTGTTTTCCAGTTCGATTTCCTTGGCCACGGTCACGCCGTCCTTGGTCACGGTGGGGGCGCCCCAGGCTTTATCAATAACCACATTGCGGCCCTTGGGGCCGTGGGTGACGGCTACGGCGTCAGCAAGAGCATTGACTCCAGCGAGCATAAGCTCCCTGGCTTTCATATCATATTTAATTTCTTTTGCCATTTTCTATATTTCCTCCCTAACTTGGTGAGTTTTTGCGAGTCCTGAAAAAAAAGAAAACTACTGCACGATGCCCAGTACGTCATCTTCGCGCATGATCAGGTATTCTTCACCCTCGATTTTCACCTCGGTTCCGGAATATTTGCCGAACAGCACGCGGTCGCCTACTTTCACTTCCAGGGCGATTTTGGTTCCGTCTTCAGCATTTCTGCCGGGACCCACGGCCACGATTTCGCCTTCGGCGGGTTTTTCCTTGGCCGTATCAGGGATGATAATTCCACCTTTGGTTTTGGTTTCTTCAGCCAGACGCTTTACCAGGATGCGATCTGCTAATGGTTGAAGTTTCATACGCTGTCTCTCCTTTTTTTCTTTAATGTGGTGGCTTTCACACCGGCGATTTCCGCCACAAGCGGCGCTCTGGTGCAAAATGCAAGTTGCTATGAGGTTATCCAATTTTTGTTGGAGAAGTTAATCACCCAAAATGATTTGTAAAGAGGCTGATTTGATTTTTTTCTGAAACCAAGTTCAGCCAACCCCCCCAGGCTCCGTATGTTTTTGCCGTACTTAACCATCAAACCCGGGAAAATCGTTTCCCGGGCCTTCGGATTCCATAACTTTTCTACAAAACTCTATGCTTAGGAAGGGGGCCTGAAATGCAAAAGCCCCTGCCCGAATTACTCGGAGGAGCTGCTTTTGGCGCCGGCTCCGGCGGAGCAGCCGGAGGAACAAGACGATTCCGCCTTGGGTTCCGTTTTATCCTTGGCAACGGAAGCATTTTTTCCTGCGTAATCCGTGACATACCAACCCGTGCCCTTGAGATGGAAACTGGAATTGGAAATGAGCTTCCTCAATTTTCCCGAGCAAAACTCACATGTTGTAAGAGGGTCGTCAGAAAACTTCTGTAAAGCCTCTATGGTTTTTCCACATTCCGTGCATTCATACTCGTAGATCGGCATCTTTCTATCTCCCTGCTTGTCAGAACCGCCCTTGTTCTGTTTTTTCAATAATTTTAGACTCAAACGAGTGGTCTTCAAATCACATGATCAATATAGAGCGCCGGAAAAATTTGTCAAGGGCGACAAAAAGCCATTTTTATAATTTTTTCCGTCCAAACCGGGGCAGGCGCCTATTTTTCCGTAATTCGCTCCCAAAGACGCTGGCTTACAAACAAGTCCACCACGTCTTTGTCCAATCTGCCCGACTCAACGTCTGACTGCAGTATGGCGCAGGCGCGCTCAGGAGGCGCCGCCTTTCTGTACGGCCTGTCAATGGCTGTCAGGGCGTCGAAGATATCCACCATGGCCAGGATGCGGGCTTCCAGGGTGATTTCCTGATCGTGCAGGTGGCGGGGGTATCCCGTGCCGTTCAGCATTTCGTGGTGCGAGGCCGCTATGTTGGGGACCGCTTCCAGGTGGCCGGTAAAGGGGATGTTCTTAACTATATTTAAGGTGTGCTCCACATGCCCCTGCATGGTCTTGTATTCATCGGGGGTGAGATTGCCTTTTTTTACAGCCAGGTAGACCATCTCGCCGTCCGTAAGCAAGGTGCGCTCGGCGCCCTCTGCGTCGTAAAAAGTCCTGGCGCGAAGCCGGTTTAAAAATTCCTCATCCTCGTCCGGGAGCCAATTGGCCCGGTTGATGTTTTTCAGGCGTTGGAAATCCGCTTTCAGCGCTTCGCGCTCCTTTGCCGTATCCTCCCGGGGATTTTTGCTTCCGGAGGCTGCAGCCTCGATAACCAAGCCGGCCGCGCAAAGGTTGAAGCGCTCCTCAATGGTTTCCTCCACTCCGGCAGGAAGGCGGAGGTGCTTGTCCAAAATGGCCTCGGGAACGCCGATTTTACCCAAATCGTGCAGCCAGGCCGAGTAGCTGAGCCTTTCCAACTCATCCGCCGTAAAATGAATGTCCTTGAAGGGGCCGTCGTTCAGGCGGTTGATTTCCTGTGCAATGACAGTGGAATACTCTGCAACGCGGCGGGAGTGGCCGGCCGTATGGGGGCTCCGGGCGTCGATGGCGGAAGCCGAATAACGGATCAAGGCCTCAAACAGGCTCTTGATATAAGATATGAGCCGGGCGTTTCGAATGGCCACGGCCGCCTGGGAAGCCAAAGACATGGTCAGGCTGATGATGGACTGGGGAAAAGGGACCACCTTGCCGTCATCATTTTTGGCGTTGATGAGCTGAAGCACGCCAAGTACCTCGCCGTCCGGCTCCTTCATGGGAACCACCAGCATGCTCTGGGACCGGTAATTGTTCTTTTGGTCGAAATCCCGGTTGAAGGAAAAGGGCAGGCTGTCGGAAAGCATGTACACGTCTTCAATGTCCAACAATTGGCCGTTCAAGGCGACGTATCCCGCAATGCTTCGCGAATCCAGGGGGATGGGCACGGGCTTGAACGCCCCCTTGGCGCCTTTTCCGTTAAGCGTGTCGTTTTGGGCGATGCGAAAATACAGCTGGTCCTTTTCCAAAGTGTAAAGGCTGCCTGCATCTGCATTGGTGAAGCCCCTTGCTTCCGTAACGATCAGGGCGAGCAATTTCTCAAGCTGGATTTCGTTGGAAAGAGCGATGCCGATTTGGTTGAGGCGTTCAATCTGGGGGTGCAATTCCATGCTTCACGTTCCATAAAACTATGTTAATTCCGGCGCCGGCGATTTCCGGCGCATTGCCGGATAACTGCACAAGCAAAAGCCGTTCCAAACAGAACTGATGCTGAAACAAAAAAAGGGGCGTCTGAAGAAGTCAGACGCCCCATGTTCTTCATATTTGGCTGAGGGACAAGGATTCGAACCTTGGTTAACGGGGCCAGAACCCGTCGTCCTGCCACTAGACGATCCCTCAGCAAAATTTACCCAAAAATTATAAATGCGACGGCCTGTGTTGTCAAGGGGTGAATCCGGAAAAACAGGAAAAAATCCTGAAAGGCAGCCCCAACCAAGCCTTAATCGCGCTGGGCGGACATTCTCTTAGATGAAAATTTAAGGAAGCGCAAGCCCTATGTTTCAAATTCTTGCAAACAACCTCCCTCCGGTCTATATTCGGAAGATTCTTAAGCAAGCTGCGGAGGAGAATCGCATGGATCTGCAAACGGTGACGGCCTATCTGGACAAAAAACAGGGCGCGGTGCAGGACTTCCCTTTCGGCCCGGACGCCATGGTTTACAAAGTCATGGGGAAGATGTTCGCCCTCATCGCTCTGGAAAGCTCCCCCCTGCGTATGAACCTCAAGTGCGACCCGGATCACGCCCTGGCTCTCCGAAGCATATACCCTTCCGTATCGCCCGGATACCACATGAACAAGAATCATTGGAATACGGTGATCCTGGACGGATCCATTCCTTCCGATCATCTCTTTGACATGATGGACGACTCTTACGACCTGGTGGTCGCAGGCCTTAAAAAGGCCGACCGGGAAAAACTGAGCCGAAAGCCCTCCAAATAACCCCCTCGTTCCAATGTTTTTCATGGTGTAGCCCAGTCCGGTGGAACTTCAAGCATTGCTCAATCCATCCTGAATTTGATGAAAATCCGGCGTCCGTAATACAGGCCTTTATTTTGCCCATGGTGGTGAAATGTGGTATCGTGCCGTGGTTTTTTACACCCCAAGCAGCGTTTCGGGGAAGATGGAAAAGGAGTGGATAATGAAACGGATTGTCATCGCCGCCATGGCGCTTTTGCTCAGCGCCTGCTCGTATCCAGGGCTTGAAAAACAATACATGAACAGCCCTGTCAGGGAACTGGTGCTTCGGTCCACCGCGAAAGATATGGCGGAGGGGCTGCAGGCGGATTGGGAAGGGGCTGTAAAGCCGCCGGAAGACGGCGAAGCCTCGGTTGACGCTATAAAAAACAGGCAATACAGACAATTCCTAGTGGAGGCCTTTGACCTCGAACGGTTTGAAGATCTAATTTATGCGTTTCTGGATGAATCCTTGACGGAAAGAGTCCAGATCAAGATTAAAAAATGGGATAACAGCCCTTTGGGGCGCAAGGTCGCACAAATTGAACGGGCGAAAAAAGACGCTGCTCCGGATTATTCCGGAGAGGCGGTTCAGGAGGCCCTGGAAGCCCACGGAAACGCGGCAAAGCGTACGGCGCTGATTCGGGAACTGGTGGACGCAGTGGGCATGCCTGCTTTTCTGGCGCAAGCCACGGAGGATATGGTCGCCGCCATGGCCGCAGCCATCCAGGTGGAGCATGATGCGGTTTGGGAGGATGTGGAGGATATGCGCGATGACTTGATCAGCGATATGGGTCTCGATATCAAGGATTTGCGCCTGGAGCAGTTCAATGAGACGGCGGTGGATCTCAAAGAGCTTACAAACAGGGAGATCATGGAATTGACCAAGCACTACAAAAGCCCTGAAATGCAGTTATACATGCAAAACTTGTACAAGGCTCTCAATACCGGCATGAAGGAGCTCGGCGCCAAAGCCGGAGAAGCGATTGTCACGCTCATGAGCCAGGAGGTCGCCTCGGTTCGGATCGCCCCTCCGTCCCTTCAGGCCGTACGGTCAAACCACTGCAATCCCACATCTTGGGTATAAGCGAATAGAGCCCATGATTTTTTGCAATTGCCTGGATAGTATGTTAGCCTTACCGATGGGAATTAAAGCCCCGCCTTTGATTCCGGCTATGTAGGCCTTGGGCCGTTGAATCAGGAGAAAAAAATGAAGAAATATGCGTTGGCTGTTTTTCTTATAGCGGCATGCCTTTGTTCATGCACGACCGCATCCGTGCGCCCGAGGGCGACCGCAGACGAAGTCCGGGATTTAATGGTCAAGTCCGGAATAGAGCAGCAGTTTCAGTCCATAGAAGGCCAGTGGAAGGAAGGCATTGAAGGTGCAATGGAAGACGCCATGATTTCGGGCCGGTCTCAAAATAATGAGGCCGTTCAGGAAACGGTCAGCCGTTTATCCGACGCCCTTGTAGAATCCATGGATGCTCAGCGTTTTCATGATCTCGCCTTTCAAAATATCCAGGATAAAATGAATTCCAGGGAGGTGGCGTTCGTTGTCGATTGGTTCAGCACGCCCTTGGGTAAAAAAATAGTGAAAATAGAGCAGGATTACACCGAAGTCGGCGCTGCAGCCACGGTGGCGTCGGCTGGCGCCGCCTTGGCGCGTCACGATAATCCAAAACTCAGATCCGACCTCATTAGGGAGTATATAAAAGCCACCGCCTTGATGGATCGGCTTTACGTCCTGATGGAGAACATGGCTTTTGCAATAGCCTTGCCCATGATTATGGCCTCCCCGCAGGAAGACATTTCTGTGGACGATGTGAGGGCCCTGGTTTTAGGCCAGCTGCAGGCCCAAAGACCTGTTTTTGAAACGCAATGCTATTATGATAATGTGGTATGCTACGTGGGGCTTTCGGACGAAGAGCTTGAGGAATACATCCGGTTTACCAAAACAAAGGCAACTCAAAAGCTGCTCAGCACGATGATGGACTCCATGGAGCAGGGATTTAAGGAAGTGGGCGACAAAGCAGGTAAAGCCGCCGCTGAAGTCGTACAGGATATAAAGGAAAACGGGCCGGGAAGAAAGGTCTAATCAATCCCGTTTAATTGTACGGGACCGCTGGCAGGATGATTGATATGAACTTAGCAGCAGAGCTTGATATCAATACGGATTTGGATGAGGAAATTGAGGGCCTGTTCAAGGACCTGGGAGAAGACGACGCCGTCGAGCACATGGTCATCCCGGACATGCCCGGACTTTCCGAAACCCTGCACAATGAAGAACAGCGCATGGACGTGTACAGGGTTCATCTGGTGGATTTCACCCGCCAGGTTTCCAGTTTTCTGGGCGCCTCCCTGTCCGGGGGGTTCCGGGCCACGGAGGCGGCCGTCACCCGCTTGGTGGAACGGCTTTCCGCGCTGCACGAATTGGGCGACCACGTGGGCAAGGTTCTGATTCGCCACCGGGGCAGGGGCCTGGAAGGCGAGGGCGCCAATTCCGCCAAATACGACTACACCGTGTGCTTCGGCGCCCTGAAGCTGGACATCCCCTTGCTGAAAGATGCGGAAAAACGCCTTGGCCAGCCTGCGGAACACGCCACTGTGGACTTCCGAAACGCCCTGAAAACCATGGGCTCCTACGGCATTCACACCCTGTACGCCTCCACCCTGCCGCACGACGCCCAGGCCCGGCACCTGCTGCGCCTGTGCCTGAACGTGCTGGCGGACTACCTGCGCATGTTCCAGGAGGGAAAAACTCTCAAATACGAAGGCATCGACCCCTGGCAAGGGCTGCCTGTCGTCCTGAATCCCGCGGGATTTCCCGACCCTAATCTCACTTGCCTGGCCGCCGTAAACGGCCTGAAGCCAAGGACCGTCTCCCGCTTGGTGGATAAAATCGGAAGCCTCATGCTGGACGTGGGTCCCGGGCATCCGCTCAAACAATACGCCAGCGTGTACGACGCCGTGTTCGGGTTCGAAAAGCTCTCGGACGTCCTGGTCCGGCCGCCCATGGAGATCAATAACGCCCGGTGGCTCATCAACGAACATGAAAGCCAGCCCTTATCCGACTCCCAGGCAAGGCTGGTTCGCTTTTTGGCCCGGGAATTCCCCAACGGCTCCCAGGCGCCCGGCAAACTGGTGGACAGCCTGTACGCCACGGATTTCGGGTGCGTGAACTGCTTCCATCTCATGGATCGCATGACCCTGGCCTCCGACCTGCTCAAAGCCATGGGAAAGGCTGCTCCACACCGCAAAAGCCAGGTGGATTTTTCCCTGGAAAACCTGGAAATGGAGGTGCTGGGAAACCTGGAAAAAGGCCTGGCCCGGGTGAGCGAGCCTGTGCTGAAAAATCTGTGCGTGTCCAACGACGCCCTGGTGGCCAGACAGCCGGAACGCGACGAAGTCCGCGCATGCGTGGATGAAAGGATTCTGGATCTTGTCTCCTTTTTTCACCATCGCAGCCAGACCAAAAAGAAAATGGAGTCCCTGCCCTTCGCCGTGAATGAGTTTGATAAATCGGACTATCAGACCATCGCCCGGGACTTCGGCTCCACCGTGGACGAGGCAAAGGATCTGGTCAGGATATTCAAACTCTGCTTTGACGACGGCGGGCACTTTATCCGTCCGGTTTTCGAGGAGAACATCCCCGCCCTGGCGCGGTACCAGGACCATGTTTTTGAGTTTTTGTGGCATTACCTCCAAAACAGCATGCACAGGGAGGACCGCATTTCCTTCTTGAACGCCCTCCAGGTGCTCATCGACAGGATGAACCAGCCCCAAAAGGCCCTGACCGTGCTTTTGGAGGATTTTCTTCACGATCCCGAGACAATTCAGTTCCACGACCGCAACGCGCTCATGCTGTGCAGCGTGCTCATGCGCACATTCAACAAGGAGCTGCACAAAGACACCGAGTACACGCCCCAGGAAGTGCTTAAGGTGAAGGCCGGGCTCGACCAGCGCGCCGTCATCCATGCGCGGGAGTTCCTGGACGCCAACCGGGAGCGCTTTTTCGTCAAAATACGCACCATCCACACCCTGCTCAAGCAAGCCCTGGGCAAATACAAGGTCAAAGGGCGGCCGCCCACACGCTACCTGCTTATCCTGGAATGGGAAGCCTACATCCTGCTTTCGCTGGTGGGCGGGGCCGCTGCCGAGACTGTGGTGGGGAGCGCTTTGGGAGAGTACGGCAATCCGGACTCCGAGATCTACCATCTCCCCAGAAGCAACCAGGCTCTGCTATGGCTGCTCCTTCTCCTGCAGGTGGTGGCTCAGGGCGCCGCGCGCTTTGGCAGGCCCGCCGACGCGGTCCTGTTGTCTCAGATCAAAAACAGGGAAGAGTTTTTTGTGGCCTTGGGCGGAGGGGAAAGAGCCCGCAAGCAGATAAGAAACCTGGTGCGCCAATTGAAACGCAACTTTAAATAGCCAATAGTCAGGCTTTCCCCCAATCGCATTCAGCTTCGGACGCTTCAGGGAACTATTGTAATTCGTTTGACATTTGCGGCGGGAATCTCCGCCCCTATGTACCCTATGGCGCCTTCCTGCTGCGCCACATAATCCATAAGTTGTCGCTCCGTCTTGAACAAATTGATTTTCAAGGGTTTTCCCGTAAAGGCTATGCGCCTCCAGTGGGTGGAGAATTGGGCCGGGGTTTTACGCAGATACAATTCCAGGAATTTTTGGTGCACGGGGCCGCCTTCCAACGCAGCCGGGAAAATAAAGCCTCCCTCCTTCCACGCCCGTTCTTTCCCCAGGAAAATATTGCGCAGGGTTTTGGCTGTCAGGCTGTCCTGGCTTACATTTTTATTGGCGATCACAACGGGGCCGTCAGCTAACGAGGCGCTGGATAAAAATAGCAGGATTAACAAAGCGCCCATGACTCGACTCATCAAAAAATGCTCTCCTTTGGACTTGCATGCCGGGGGGATAGGCAATGTCTCCAGGGATTTTCTCCCTGTGTATATCATTTTATACCGGTAAAAACGCTAAATACAACGCCAAAATGACATAAAATGAATCTTTATCAACAAAAAACACCTTAAATACTACATTAATTTGAAATAATTACAAGCAGTCTTTCTTGGCGGCCTTCACCGGCACCCCGGAAAAAACAGCCGTCCCGCAGATGGAATCCACCCGTTGATTGTCCGTGATGTCATTGACGGATACGCCGGGCCGGCGGGATGCCACATTCAGGGAGACCCCTTTGTATTGATGCCCCCAGCCGTGAGGCACGCTCACAACCCCTTCCATGATGTTTGAAGTGACTTCCGCTTCCAGCTCGATTTTCCCTACCCGAGACTCCAAACTGATGACGTCGCCTTCCTCTATTCCCCGGGAGGCTGCGTCTGCGGGGTTCAGCATGGCGGTGCAGCGGTTGGAGGGCGTGTGCATATTTTCCAGATTGTGGAACCACGAATTGTTGGATTTCCGGTTCCGCCGGCCAATGAGCAGCAGGTCGTAATCGCCGGCAATTTCCGGCGCGGAGAAGTTCCCGGAAAGGGCTTCCAGGCCGTCCGTAAAGATTTGGGGGACGAGATTGATGCGTTTGTTTTTGGTGAACAACCGGCCGGGCAGGCTGGAGCGCAAAGGCCCCAAGTCCACTCCATGGGGGGACGCCTTCATCTTTTTTAAGGTGAGCCCCTGGCCCCAGGGGTTGAGGCCGGCCCCGTGAGGGCCTATGCGAATTCCGGCCTTAAGCAGCAAGGTCGGGGTGCTCATTTTAACGGCGGCCGCCGCCAAGGGGTTGGCCTCCATGCGCACAGCCAGTTCCTTTAAAATCTGCCAGTTATGCCTCACGTCCCCTTCCGGTTCAAATACCGCCGGAGAATACTTGGCCATGTTGTGAGAGCCGCAAACATGCGTCATGGTTGGCATGTGGTCGTGCTCCAGAACGTTCGTGGGCGGTAAAATGATGTTGGCATGCCGGGACGATTCGGCGATGTACCAGTCCATGGCCACCATGTAGTCCAGTTCGGCCAGGGCCTGATCCAGGATTTTTCCGTTAGGCGCAGAGAGAATGGGGTTGCCGCAAATGCTCACCAGGCCCCGGATCTTGCCGGGCCCGGGCGTCATGATTTCTTCGGCCAGAGCCGCCACGGGAAATTCGTCTCCAAAGTCGGGAAGCCCCCTCACGCGGGTTTTGTTTTTTCCCAATTCCCCTTTGGGGGTAAGCCACGAAAGAGCCCTTGCCACGTCCAAGGCCGGAGTGGGAAACATAAAGCCCCCGGGCCTGTCGAACTTGCCTGCGATAATGTTCACAAGCATGATCAGCCAATTGACCAGAGCGCCGTGTTCCTGCACGCAAACGCCCATGCGCCCATAACAGACCGCTGAAGGGGCGCGGCAAAACTCCCGGGCGACGGCTTCCACGTCCCGGGGGGAGACGCCGGTGACGGATTCGGTTTTTTCCGGGCTGAAGGCTTTCACCATGGATTCCGCCTTATCCAGGCCGTCGCAAAAATGCCCCAGCCACCCCGGATCCGCCAGGCCGTCCCGAAACATGACATGAAGCAGGGACGCGAGGAAGAATACGTCCGAGCCCGGCCGGATGAAAAAATGCTGGTCCGCCAAAGACGCCGTCGCCGTTTTCATGGGATCCACCACAACCACTTTGCCGCCCCGCTTTTGAATGGCTTTCATGCGGCGTCCAAACCCGGGCAGGGTCATGATGCTGCCGCCGGAAACCACGGGATTGCCTCCTATCAATAAAAAATAGTCGGTTCGGTTTGCGTCCGGACTGGGCAACAGAAACATGTGGCCGAACAACTGCTCGCAGACCAGCATGAGCGGCAATTGGTCCGCGGAGCTTGCGGAAAAACGGTTTTTGGTGTTCATGGCCTTGAAAAAGGGCAGCAGGTAAAGCAAGGATCCATGGTAGTGGGCGTTGGGATTGCCGAAATAAAAAGCCAGGGCGTCATTGCCGTATTCTTTTCTGATCGCCTTCAATCCCGCCTCGGCCTGATTAAAGGCGTCATCCCACGAAACCCTCTCCCACCCGGCGCCTGTCCGCACCACAGGCTGGCGCAAACGGTCGGGGTCGTTGTATAAATCCTTAAGGGCTGCGCCTTTTGCGCAAATATACCCTTTGGACAATGGATCGTTTTTGTCCCCCCGGATCGTTACAATCTCGGAACCGCGGGTGACAATTTCCAGCCCGCACATGGATTCGCAAATGGAACAGGAACGATAGTGGCGTTTTGTTTCCATAACCCCCCGAAAGCAATATAGAATTTTGCGGTTCAGCGGCCAAGGCGCCGCTTAAAATGCTGGCTACGTCCTAAAACGAATTTTAACCGAATTGGTTGCTGATGAAAAAAGATAAGGCGAACGGACATCCTCCAATCCGTTCGCCTTATTCATAACAGTTGCTTGGTGTGAATGCAACCTGAGAGATGCGCTTTCAGCTTGGCGGAGAAAGCACTTTCAACAGTGCGTCCTGAATCTCATCCAGCTTGCCTTTATCCAAGATTTTTTTGCCGGCTCTGTCCTGAATAAAAAATACGTCCATGACCAGGTAGCCGAAGGTGGCGATCCGGGCCGTACAAACCGTGACGTCGCACAGGTGCAATTCCCGGGTGATCCGATACAGGAGGCCAAGGCTGTCTCCTGCACTTACGCTGACTACCGTGAAAAAACGCGACGCATCATTGTCCAGGCGCACGGAAGGGGTCGCATGATACCGGGAGTCGGGTTCCGCCTCCGGGGAGTCCAGCTTCTTCCGGAGCATGGATTCCAGATCAATCCTGCCTTCCAGAATGCCCAAGAGGTCATTTTCCAGCTTCTGGCCCCAGGTGTCGTCCAAAACCGCGTCAATAGGCAGCTTCACCTTAAAAATGTCAATCACGGTCTGGTTGGTCCATGTGTATATGCGGGACTCCTGGATATCCAGTCCATGAAGAAAAAAAGTCCCGGTTATTTTATTGAAAAGACCAGACTGGTCCGTGCAACATATGGTGATGGAACGGGTGCGGTCATCATCGGCGGGAGCGATTTGCACCAGCGCAGTTGCGTGCGCGAGCTTCTGATGGAGTTCTATGTGGCTGGAAATATCCTCCGGAGAATTTTCCCGGGTGTACCGGGCTGGCATGTGGTTAAAAAGTTCTTTCCAATCGTACATGGTAGCGCCTCTCTTTCTGCTCTTTCTCAACAAGGGTTTATCCCCCCTTTCCATCTTTTAATGGCAAGAATGGCGCCAGAATTATAATCCCCTGAATTAATGCGAAATGCGCCATAAGCAGCCGGCTTTATAAATACAAAATTGTATCTACATCTCTATCAAATATACAAAAACGAAGTTTTTTTCGCCCAAAAAAACCGCTCTACTCCAAACGGCCGCCATTCCAAATGCTTCGCGCCTTGTCAACCAAAGCCGCAGCAGCCACGCGAGCTCCCAAAGGAGAGGGATGCGTATCGTCGCCGGCTGCGTACAGGGACTTGGGGGTCGCCCCGGCCTCTCTCTCAGATTGTCGGTTTTGAAAATCTTCTCTAAAATACCCGGATAAACGGAAATGGGGAAGCCTGAATTTTTCCGCCAGCCGTTCCACGGTCATCCGAGGGCCTTGGGGCGGTGCTGCTTTTTTGTCCCCGTCGAGCCACAGGCCGTCGCCGCCGTTATCCACGTCCATAATCCCGTCGTCGTCAAACCGCGGCCAAACGGCGATCAAACAGGAAAATCCGTTTTCCAACGAAAGCTGCTGGAGCAGCTCAAAGCCTTGCTCCACGTTGTTTCCTCCGATTTCTTCGAATTGCCGGTCATTGATCCAATAATCTTTGTTTTCCGATGCAAAATGCATCCAGTCCGTTTCCATGGCCAGGGTCCGGAAAAGTCTGGAATGGATGAACAGCCACTCAATATATTTGGGCCGTTGGATGCGGTAATGGCTGATCTGGCTGTTGAAATCCCTGAAATCGTTTTTGACGAAGATCAGAATCACCATGTCCGGGTCGAATTTCAATGCTTTGGTGCGCAGCAGCTCCACTTCGGCCCGGGTGCAATACCCTCCCATTCCAAAATTCAACACTTCGACGCGGTCTTCAACCATCAACCGGTCCATCCAGCGCGAAATGGTCTGGTTCAAATCCCAAACTCTGTGTCCCGCGGCCACGGAATCGCCCAGCACCACAATCCGTTTCCATCCCGGCTTTTTTTCCAGGGACCGTTCTATATCCCGCTGTCCGTGGGCGTTGATGTATGGGAACGTCTCGTGCAAGTTCGGGGTGCTGCACCGGAAGTTGGGTTTTAGCTCATAGCCCAGGATGGGGTTGGATGAGGCCTGATAAGCGCTGTTTTCCACATGGGTCCGCACGCGATGCACGTCCGGGCCTATGTTCAAGATGCGCGCAAAGGCTTCGGCGAACCCGAGGGCGAGCAAGGTCGATACGCACACCAGCATGAGCTTGGCGCAAATGTTGCTAATTTTGTATTTCATGACAATCAGCAAAAAACCGCCGCACGGGGAGAGCGGAGGTTTTTTTTCAAGGCCAAAAGGGAACGCAAAGCATGATCAGCATATGAATACACCGAAATCCTTGACTTTTGTCCTATCACGTCATATTGGTTTATTCAAGGCCTTGTCTCAGTAATTCCATTGGCGCGAACGCTGTGCGCCAACCCCTGTAAGTCCATACAATTAGGAGCGTCACAATGAATAGGTTTCTATCCGTTGCCTGTGCGACCTTGGCATGCGCTTTAGCACTCGTTGCCTGGATCCCTCAGCCTGCTGCGGCTGAATTCAGCCCGGACCCGGAGACGGATTTTATAATTGACGTAGACAAAGTGATCTATACGGATCAGGCGGGGCGAATCATTGTTGATGATTTTTCCGTCCAGCCCTTTCCCGGGGAGCAAATCGCCTACTTTGACGTCTCCCAGTACGCCAATGGCCACGAAGGGGTGTATGACTACAACATACAGGCGGACAAGGAATTCACCCCCGCCGCTTATCTCAATAGAATCATGAATGACGACGACGATGAGCATTTTCTGCGCCTGGCCCTTGATCAGGAGGAAGGGGATTTCGGCTGGTTCCCCCTTGTCATGGGAGACGGAACGGCCAGAAACATAGACTTAAGCGTGAAATTCACGAATTTCAGGAATGTCACGGAATCCCAGACAGGCTACCATTTTCAATTGGCCGCAGGCGGATGCACCCTGACCGGGCTGTGGTTCACCGGCACCCGTGCAAACGGGAAGACGTACAGGGACGCCTTGATTTTTTTCGGCGCCATAACGGACGACGATGGAACCACCTACCCGGTGTCGGACACCGACGGCTACCCCTTGGAAGCCATTATTACGGATACGTCCGACCCGGACCAGACAACGGTCACGTTGCGGCTTATCATCAGCACGTATAACGAGGACGACACGGCTTATCAGGGAGGGCTTCTGAGCGCCAGCTATAAGATAAACGACGAAGACACCGTCGCTTTTTTTGAGGGCAGCACCCTGAACGTAAGGCAGGTCACGGGCTATGACGGAACTTATACGGATGACCAGGGCGTGGAGCACAGCTACGACCAGGGGGATTCCGTGGGGTACTATTCCTTCCCCTTTATTCATATGTACACCAAGCATTACGCGGCCGGCAGCCTTTCAAACACCACAACCGTGATTGACGAGCACGTGGGTGGAACCTGCTTTATCGACAATGTATTTGCAAAGCCCGGCAAAGAATCCAAAATCATCAATCCCACATGGCTTTGGAAGTCCCGTCCATAAGGGTTTGAAGACTCTTTCCCGCCTGGACGTGGCCGGGATCGGCGGCCAGAACCTTTTTCAGGTTTTTCACCGCCGCCGAAACATCGCCCAATTGCATCTGGGCCGTGGCCAGGCCGAATAAAGCCTCCACGTGGTCCGGTTCCCACATCAGCGCCTGCTTAAAGCATTCGGCGCCTTCCTCGAACTCCCCTCTGTTCACAGCCAGGCAGCCCAGCCCGTACCATGCATCCCCATGTCTGGGGTTGATTGCCAGGGCCTTTTTATATTCCTCGGCGGCTTCAGCCGAACGCCCCCGGGCGGCCAGCGACGAGCCCAAATATTCGTGAACCATATAATTTTTTCTCGTAACATCAAGGGTATGGGCGTACAGGGTAATGGAATCCTTCCATGCGGCCGCCTGCATTGTTGAAACCACGAACAGGAAAATGACGAAGGCCGCCGTCAAAGCAATGCCAGGCCGGGCCAAAGAGTCTCTTTTCCTTATCAGCCAATCCCCGCTCCATACCGCCCCTATGATCAATCCCAGCAATGGAATGTACATAAACCGGTCCGCACGGCCCTGCAGCCCGGATTGCACCAGGCCGATCACCGGCAGCAGGGCGACGATGAAAAAGAACCAGCCCGCCGTGACCCAAGGCGTCTTACCCCTGAATCTCCAGGCAAAACCAGTGGTCGCAGCGAAAAAAACGCCGGCCAATACGGCTTGATAAACCGGCAGGTCCATGCCTGCATGCGGATAAAAAACGCCCAGGTTCAACGGCCACAGGCTTTTCAGCGCATACCATCCGTAGGCGTATACGGCGCCCCCAACGCGGGCGGCCAGGGGAACGGCGCCAAGGCTTTGCACGCCCCGGTATAGGTTTTGGGCGTACAGCGTGATGAGCCCGAATCCCAGGCACATCACCGCCAGGGGGATTTTTTCCAAAATCAGACATCGGACCTTCTCCCGGGAGAATCGGTTCAAAGGCCAATAATCCAGGATCAGCAATATAAAAGGGAGCGTTACCGCCATAGGCTTGGCCGCCAAAGACAAAAAACCGGCGCAGAAAGTCCACGCCAACCAGGCCCGGCTGCGAGTGTGAGCGTATCGCCCGTAAGCCCCCATGGCCAATAGAAAGAAAAGAGCGAAAAGCACGTCTTTCCGTTCTGACACCCAGCAGACGGACTCCACGTGCAGAGGATGGACCGCAAAAATCAAAGCGGATATCAAACTTAAGCGAAATGACTTGGTCAGCGGCGAAAAAACCCACAAGACCAGCAGGCTGTTAGCCAGGTGGAGCAGCATATTGGTCAGGTGAAACCCCCAGGCGCCCCCGCCGAAAAGGCTTTGATCGGCCATCAGGGATATCCAGGTTAAAGGAATCCAAAATCCCCCATGCAAGGTTTGAAAAGCCCAGGCGACTCCATTGGCCGTCAGCCCGGCCTGCACCATGGGATTTTGCGTGACGTACACCCCGTCGTCCAGGTCAATAAAGTCAAACCCCAGGCTTTGGGCGTAAATCCCCAGGACCGCCGCGGTCAACAGTGCTCCGGCAACGATATGCATCTTTAAACGCGTGCGTGCGGTCTGGTTGTTCTCCATAAATCAAGGCCTGGCTTCAATGGGAGAGATTGGTTCAGCAAGATTAACACCTTGCAATGGTAAAACATTTCTTATCAAGAGAAAAGCCTGAATTTTGCGGGCTGGCTGTGAAGCGGGAGGTTTGAAAGAAAAAGGTGCAACCAGGCCCAACTGCCTGACGACTTCCAGGTTGTGGTCATCGTCGTATTCGAATTCAGTGATGTCGGGATAAATGGATGAAGAGGCCAGCTCGAACTTGTAAATGCCCTTATTGATGACGGACGTGAATTCCCTGGCGCCGAAGGTAACCATTTCCAAGGTCGGCAGATCAGGTTGCGCCATATTGGCGCGTTGCGGGCCGATAAAAGATTAATAAACTATGTTTAATAGATATTCTAATGACTGAATTTATGTATTATTTCAGATCGATATAAAGTTAGTGGATTAATCAGGGACGTCCCCAAAAATATAAACTATGTTAAATTGATATTGTAATGACTGGATTTATGCATTATTTCAAATTGATATAAAGTTAGTGGATTAGTCAGGGACGTCTCCTTGAATATGCGAATTGAAATCTTTTCAATGACTGAAAGAAAAATTGCATATTTCCCATTTTTCCATATGAACTGTGAATACATAGTCACCACTTAAAATAGTCTCATCAAAACCATAATGCAAATCAATTTTAGAACCTATATATATATACAATTCATCCAATTTTAAGCACTTTAGTAACTCATCCATATTGGTAAGGTAATCACCATTAATTTTGCTTTGAACATTGTAAAATATTGTGCTGTTAATTTTAGATAACAACATTTCATACTTCTCATAAAGCTCATGCAGCATTTCATATGACTCTTTATAAGGACCTGTAACATCCCCTTGTACGTAAACAAAGACTTCATGGCCAACTGGAGCAAACATAATTTTTCCTGTCCATGTATCATGATTATCGTATTTTATATTACCAAACACATTATCTTTAATTTTTTTATGTTTAAAAAAGTCCAAAATCCCCATAATGCCCCCCAAAAAAAATTAATTTATCTCGTTTCTAAGACTTCTGGCTGATGTAGTTATTGGATTTATAACAATTTTAGCTACAAATTCCTCAACCATCATTATTTTATGATAACGAGTATGTTGAGAATGACCGAGTTTTTTTAAGTTAAATCGATTATGGCGCAGCCATTTTGGTAAGCCAGCCGTTGGGAATAAAGTTTTTCCTCCACCAGTTAAACGCTGAAACTTATTCCATATATAGGATGGATGCCCTTTTAAAGGATTTAAGTGATGAATACTGTGGTTTGGACCCGTAGGATATAATGATCTATAATATCTCGTTTTTTGACCTCTTGCAATACTTTGAGTAACTTTCCCGGCAGACTTTTGGGGACGTCTTTGATTATTTGACTAACTGTCAACTATGCATGGATTTGTGACGGATTCAATCTTCTTCTATGGAATACCCGTTTTCCAGGGCTATCCGTCTTCCGCTAACTTTGAATCTTATTGAAATCATGTGTTATTTTTGATCAAGTACACATGGATGGCGGACGAATTTGCTATAACCAAGGCGGCGAGGCGGGTGGAAATGCCGTTGGTTTGTAAGCATTGCCAACGGGGATAATTTGCAGGCTATCCATAATCTCTTCGGTTGAACAACATGTCGCTATGCGACCCTGGCAGGATACTGCCCTGCCAGGGCTGCCCGAATGCGTTGGAAACACAGCCTCCCTATTATCCTCTATCTTGTCGGATTGCTCCGCGTGAAGAGATGGGCGCTTAGGATGTTTTTGTGGAAATTTTTACCCCGCCTTGTCCT